>CAZIVZ010000302.1:0-4666 GCA_964542495.1 uncultured Aquihabitans sp. | reverse complement strand
GGCGACCCTCACCTTGGCAAGGTGATGCTCTACCAACTGAGCCACGTCCGCGTGGGACGTTCACTCTAGCGCAACGGTCCCGACCTCACCAACCGACGAGCCGGCCGGGAGGGACGGATCAGGCGCCGGTGCGGGCGCGGATGCGCTGGGCCAGTTCCACCGCGAGGGGGCGGTCGGCGATGCCGTCGACCACCAGCTGGCGGCCGCCCGTGAGCAGGGTGAGGCTGGCCGTGCGGTCGTCCTGCCAGCCCTGCACCTGGAGCCCGGCATCGAGCGTGAACCGCTCGTGGTGGGGCCGCCACTGGCGCTCGTCGGCCAGCAGCAGGGCGCGGTCGGTGAGCACCAGCGTGGCGTGGTTGCCCTCGAACCGACCGACCACCAGGGCCTCCACCGTCTCGCCGTCTTCCAGCATGGCCCCCGCGACGGCCAGGGCGATGCGACCGTGCTTGCGGGGCGAGTTGCCCAGCCGGGCGGCGGCGACCCCGAGGCCTTGAGGATCAGCGGGGCCCGCGGTCGCGGCCGGTGCGGCCTGGCCCCAGGCGGGCGGCCCAGCAGCGGGCGTCGCCGCTGGTTGCCCCCACGCCGGAGCCGGAGGCGCGGCCGGGGCCGGCGCGCCGGGGCCGGGCGGCGCCCAGGCCGGCGGGGGCGGTGGAGTAGGGGCAGGCGTGCCCCAGGCGGGCGGAGCAGGGGGGACTGGGGCCGCGGGTGGCGGCGGCGCCTGGCCCCACCCAGGCGGAGGCGGGAGGGCAGGGCCGGGCGGTGGCGGGGTCCACGGGACCGGCGCGCCGGGCGGAGGCGGCAGAGGGGTGACCACGTTCGGCGGGGCCGGCGGGTCCCAGATCGCCGGACCGGCGGACGGGGCCGGTGCGGCTGGCGGTGGAGGCGGTGCGCCCCACGCGGGCGGAGGAGGCGGGGTCGGCGCACCAGGCGGGGGCGGTAGGGCATCGTTCGGTGCCGGCGGCTCCCAGAACGTGGGGGACGGCGCATCGCCGCCAGGCGCGTCGACGGGGGCTGCGGGCTCAGCAGCAGGCGCATCCGACGTGGGTTCCGGCTCGACGGGCGCCGGCCCGGCGGACGCCGGCCCGGGTGGCGCCTCCGCCGCATCGGCGAGCGCTCGACCGCAGGTCATGCAGAACTTGGCCCCTTCGTCGTTCTCGGTTCCACAGGCCGCACACTGCATCGGGGGTTCCTTCCAACGCCATCGGTGGACCGAGGTTAGGGGAACCACCCGGGCGTCCATCGACACGCAGCACCCGCCGACCCAGCCCTGTGAGGTGCGCGTGCTCGGTGTCGCCACACGACATCGAACACGCACACCTGCGCAGCCGACCCGACCCAGCCCTGTGAGGTGCGCGTGCTCGGTGTCGCCACACGACATCGAACACGCACACCTGCGCCGGCGGCCCGGGCCGGACCACGAGGTGCGCGTCCTCGGTGCTGCCACACGACCTCGAACACGCACACCGTCTCGGACAGCCGGGCCGGGCCGCTCGGAGCAGACCGGATCAGGGTGACTCGGGGCGGTCCGGGGCATCGAGCGACGCGAGGGCGGCGGCGAGGACTCGGGCGCCGCGCTCGGAGAGGTCGATCAGGGCGACGGCGGCGAGGCCGGTGGGGCTCATCTTGTGGGCGGTGCGCCGCACCACGTCGACCGTGTGGTCGTCGCCGAGCTGCTCGGCCAGGTCGTCGAACTGGAGCTCGAGGAAGACCAGGCACAGGGCGTCCTCGTGGGTCTGCACCTCGGGATCACGTCCCAGTCCCTGCTTGGCCACGATGGTCTGCACCCGGTCGATCGTGGGCTGGTCGTAGCCCACCGACGCGAGGATCTCCCCCACCTCGTGGGCCTGGCGCTCACGCTGGTCCCGGCGCCAGCGGTGGTACCCCGAGCGGCCCTCGGGATAGGTGGCACGGGGCGACACCCACCGCCGGATGTGGTGCGCCCGCGCCGCCAGCACCTGAGCCTCGGTCGCATCGGGGTCGAGCACGCCGAGCCAGTGGGTCATCCGCTCGGCGTGGACCAACTCCTTGGGCCGGGCCACGCCGTCGACCACCACCGTGTTGGGGTCGGCCGAGTTGGCGGCGTCGATGGTGGCCAGCGCCCGCTCGAGCCGATCGGTCACCGGGCGTCGGGCGGGCGGAGGTCGATGCGCAGGGTGAGGATGCCGTCGTCGATGGACGCCTCGGCGTCGGCGATGATGGCGAAGTCCTGGAAGTCGGCCTGCGCCTGCTCGATCAGGCGGGTCCGATCGGGTCCGGCCACCGGTGGGAGGTTGCGGCGCTTCACCGCCACCGCCCGGTCCTTGAAGCGCGCCAACATGGCATCGATGTCGAGGGTGTCAGCCATGGCGGTCACCGTACCGGCCGGCGTGACCGGTCCGGTGGCTACGGGTCCCGGGGCTCGCGCCGGGCGAAGAGGGCGGCCCGCTGCTCGGCGCTGAGCCGCTGGGGCCGGGCCGCCGGTGCCACCACCACCCGCTCGTGCTCGCCGGTGCCCCGGGGCTCCCACGCCTCGTCGGCAGAAGCGTGGTCGGCTCCCGCCACGGCACGCCGGGGCGAAGCCGGCGACACGTCGACCACCGGCACCGGAGCCGTGTCGGCGCCCGTGTCCGCGGGCTCGGCGTCGCCCGCAACAACCTCGAGGCCCGACGAGACGGCACCCGGCGGCTCGACGACCTCGACGCTCGACGGCTCGTCGGCACCAGACGCGTCGGCCGACGGCTCCCCCGACGACGACTCGCCCGCAGGCGGACCGGTCTCGGGCTCCGAGGCGAGCGCCACCGCCAAGGCGGCGTCGGTGGGAAGCATCAGGCCGGTGGTGTCCGCCACCGGCCTGGTGCGGCGCCAGTAGCGGATGGTCAGCAGCGACAAGGCGATGGCCACGAGCACGAGCCCGGCCACGACCGCCCAGATCTTGCGGTTCTCGTCGGCCACCCTCCGGCTCCCGGCGCCCGTCGACTCGGTGGTGTCGCCGGTCCCGGCGGTGGGCATGGTGTCGTCGGTGGGCGCCACTCCGGTGGGCGCCACGGTGGTGGACCCGTCGAACGCGAGCGTGCTGGTGACGCCTGGATCCTGGGCCGGCCGGGCGCCGACGGGTCCGACGGCGACCAGCGCCACCCAAGCGACCGACACCACCGCGACCACCACCGCGACCCGGCGCGCCGGGCTGGAGGCAGCCAGAGGTCCGGTCCGGGCCGGAGCGGGGCGGGGGTGCACGTCGGCCACGGGAGCCCGATCGTACCGGTCGCCACCGGCAGGGTTCACGCCACCGGCGCCGCCACGCCACCTCACCGCTGGTGGACCGGGCAGGAGTAGGTGGTGCGGCCGCCGATGGTGCGCCGCAGCAGCGGCGCGCCGTCACGCGGGCAGACCCCGTCGCGGCGGCGCTCCCCCATGAGGTCGCCGGTGTGCGAGCCGCCCCGGTCGAAGGACCGCTGGACGGTGGCCCGCACGTGCCGGTGGAGGCGAGCGGGCTCGTCGCCGCGAAGGCTGCCGGCGGGCCGAGCCGGGTCGAGCCCCGCCCGCCACAGGGCCTCGTCCACCAGGAGGTTGCCGAGGCCGGCCACCCGGGACTGGTCGAGGAGGCGGGCCTTCAGCGGCGCCGCCGAGCCCGCCAGCGCCGCCCGCATCTGGCGCAGGGTGATCGTCCACGCGTCGGGGCCGAGCGTGCCGAGGTCGGGGTCGAGCTCCACCGCCCCCAGCCGACGGGGGTCCGAGAGGCGCAGGCGCGCCCCGTCGTCGAAGCGCAGGGCGAAACGGTCCCACACCGGGTCGTCCCGACCCGACGCGTACTCGAGCTTGGCGATGGGCGCCTCACCGTCGAGCACCAGCCGCCCGGTCATGCCGAAGCGCAGGCCCAGCACCGGCCGGTCGCCGTCGAGGTGGACCAGCAGCAGCTTGCCCACCCGATCGGTGGCCACGATCGTGGCGCCTTCCACCGCCCCCACCACCTGTGCCGGCGTGATCCCGCCCTTCAGGAACCAGGTGTCGGGCGCCTCCACCGCGGCTACCCGGCGTCCCACGGCGCGGTCGGCCAAGCGCCGGTAGACCTCCACCTCCACCAGCTCGGGCACGGCGACCCCCTACGAGGCGGCGACGTCGAGGGCCCGGCCGAGGTCGGCCGCCAGGTCGTCGACGTGCTCGAGCCCCACCGACAGGCGGATGGTGCCGGGGCCGATGCCGTTGGCGGCCAACTCGTCGGGCAGCAGGTTCACGTGGGTGGTGGAGGCCGGGTGGGTCACCAGGGTCTCCGGGCCGCCGAGCGACGTGGCCAGGCGAGCCACCTCCACCGCCTCCACGAAGCGGCGACCGGCATCGAGCCCGCCGGCCAGATCGAAGGTGACCAGGCTTCCGCCGGCCGACATCTGGCGCATCGCCAGCTCGTGCTGGGGATGCGAGGCGAGGCCCGGGTAGCGGACCCTGGCCACGTCGTCACGCCCCTCGAGCAGCGTGGCCAGTGCCAGGGCGCTCTCGCACTGCTGGCGCATCCGGACGGGCAGGGTGCGGATGCCGCGGGTGGCGTTGAGCGCGTCGTAGGGCGATGCCGACGCGCCGTGGAGCACGGCGAACCCCCACAGCCAGTCGATCAGCTCCCGGCTGCCGGCCACCACGCCCAGGGTGGCGTCGTTGTGGCCGGCGATGCCCTTGGTGGCCGAGTGCAGCACCAGGT
>CAZIVZ010000301.1:0-4670 GCA_964542495.1 uncultured Aquihabitans sp. | reverse complement strand
AGCCGGCCGACTTCATCCCGGTGGCCGAGGAGGCCGGGCTGATCGGCGTGCTCGGCCACCAGGCCCTCCACGCCGCGCTCGCGGGGATCGCCCGGATCCAGGCCCTGGGGCCCCGCTCCGAGGAGATGCGCATCGGCGTCAACGTGTCGGGCCACCAGCTGCTCGACCCGTCCTTCGCCGTCGGGGTGAGCGAGGCACTCGCCCAGCACGGGGTGTCGCCCGAGCACCTCGTGCTCGAGCTGACCGAGACGGTGCTGCTCGACCCGGGCGAGGAGATCGACGCCGTGCTCCGGTGGCTGCGCGACCAGGGCATCCAGCTCGCCCTCGACGACTTCGGCAGCGGGTTCTCCTCGCTCGGCTACCTCCGCCGATACCCCATCGACATCTTGAAGCTCGACAACACCTACACGCAGGGGTTGCTCGTCGACCGGGGCACCCGCATCATCGCCGAGGGCATCGTCACCATGGCGAACCGCCTCGGGCTGCGGGTGGCGGCCGAGGGGGTGGAGACCCCCGAGCAGCTCGAGGTGGTGCGCTCGCTCGGGTTCGAGTGGGCCCAGGGCCACCTGCTCGGCAAGCCCGCCGCCGTCGACGAGGTGATCACGAACCTCGCGCCGGGCCCTCCCGCCTGAGCTCGAGCACCGAGGCCACGGGCGCCTCGCCCACGGGCCAGGCCAGCCCCGCCGGGTCGAGCGGCGCCACGGCGCCCGGTGCCGTGCCGGGGGTGAGGTCCTCGACCACCCAGCCCGTCACGTCGCCGAGCCACGGCAGGGCGATGGGCTCCCCACCCGGCTCGTCGCCCGGGAGCCGGAACGCGAACGCCACCGCCCGGTCGCCGGCGGGGTCGACGTAGGCGAGGGCGCCCCGGGTGGAGCCGATGGGCGACACCAGGCGGTGCAGGTCGCCCTGCTGCACGAGGTCGCGGATGCGCCGGTAGGTGGCCGAGGCCGCCGCGCACGTGGCCCGGTCGTCGTCGGACAGGGCGTCGAGGTCCAGGTCGAACCCGAAGCGTCCGCTGAGCGCCACCGCGCAGGCGAACGGGATCGGTCGCCGGCCCCAGTGGGTGACGTGGGCGGCCAGCACCGACGCCGGCAGGAGGTGCGAGGCCCCCCACTGGATGCGCACCCGGTCGACCGGATCGGTGTTGTCCGAGGTCCACAGCTCCTGGAACCACCGCAGCGTGCCGAGGTCGGAGCGGCCCCCGCCCGAGGCGCAGAGCATCAGCTCCACCTGCGGGTGGTCCAGGCGCACCTGCTCGGCCACGTCCCAGGTGGCGCGGACCCGGTCGACCGGGAGGTGCGACTGGCGGTCGGCGGGCAGCGCCGTCGAGCCCGGCTCGGTGAGGTCGCGGTTCGCGTCCCACTTCAGGTAGGTGATCCCCTCGTGCTCGGCGAGCACGCGGTGGACCACGCCGGCCACGAAGTCGCGCACCTCGGGCTGGAGCACGTCGAGCACCAGCTGGTTGCGCTCCTCCCGCCGCTCGCGACCCGGCTCGGCGATCACCCAGCCGGGGTGGGCCTCGTAGAGCTCGGACACCGGGTTCACCATCTCGGGCTCGACCCACAGGCCGAACCGCAGCCCCGCGGCCAGGGTGCGGTCGATCACCGGCTGCAACCCGCGGGGCAGCTTGGAGCGGTCGACGGTCCAGTCGCCGAGGGAGGTGGTGTCGTCGTTGCGGGGGTGGCGGCCCCCGAACCAGCCGTCGTCGAGCAGGAACAGCTCGGCGCCGACCTCGGCCGCCCGGTCGACCTGGACCCCCAACCGGTCCTCGTCGAACGCGAACCCGACGGCCTCCCAGGTGTTGGCCACGATGGCGCGCCGCCCGGTGCCGTCGCGCACCACGTGCTCGCGGGCGAAGCGGTGCAACGCCCGGCTCGCCGTCCCGGTGCCGGTGGCGGACCACACCCAGTGGGCGTGGGGCGTCTCGAAGGACCCACCGGGCCCGAGCACCCGTTCGGCGCCGCGGCCCTGGTGACCGGCGATCAGTCGCAGCGCGCCGCCCTGGGCCACCTCGGCGGCCACGCTCACGTCGCCGCCCCAGGCCAGCGTGCAGGTGCCGACCACCCCGGCGCGCTCCTGGGGCGGGCCGTCGAGCGACACCAGCACCACCGGCGGCAGGTACAGCGCCGGCCGCACCCCACCGGCTGAGGCCACCACCTTGGTGCCGAAGGTGAGCGGCTCGGTGGTCTGGCGCCACTCCCCCGCCCAGCCGCCTCCCCAGTGCGTCAGGTGGGGCGCCGGCCCGGACATCGCCGGGGCCGTGGCCGCCGCCTCGTGCACGACCACGTCGGCATCGGCGTGGTTGGCCACCACCACCCACTGCTCGATCACGTCGTAGGCCGGCCAGGTCCGCCAGCACAGGCTCACCGCGAGCGGCGCCACCCGGTCCACCAGCTCGACGCGGTGCACCGCTCCGTGCTCGTGCGTCCAGGACGAGGCCGACTCGAACCGCAGCCGCGTGGACGTGACCCCGTCGGCGTGGGTCACGCGCAACGCCGGCTCCCGCAGCGGCTCCTCGCCGAAGGTGGGGTGGGCGAGCGGGTAGAGGGCCATCGGGAACGTCGGCGGCTCCGCCCGCACGCCGGGCCCGAACCCCAGCTGGTGGACCCGGCCGTCGTCGCCCACGCCGAGGACGAGCCCGGTGTCCCCCGCCACGATCTCGATCAGCTGCGCGTCGCCCGACATGGCCGGGCACGCTACGCGCGCCGGGTCGGACCTGCCTTGCTCAGGCCGCCTGGGCGAGGCGTGAGATCTGGCGGCCGGACCAGAGCAGCACCAGGCCGAAGGTCACCAGCAAGGCGCCGACGAGGAAGGCCACCACGTTGAGGGTGGCGCTGGGCCACGCCATCACCGCGACGCCGAAGGCCATGGTGAGCAGCGCTCGGCTGAGCATGCCCGAGCGGTACTCCTCGGGCATGCGTCCTCGCACGAGCAGCCCGAGCACCCCGGTGAGCACGAGGTCCAGCCCGACCAGCCAGACGACGACGCTGAGGGTGATGCCGGGCCAGAGCAGCAGGGCCAGGCCGAAGGCCAGGTTGGACAGGCCCACCAGGGCGAGCAGGCCCCAGTAGGAACCCTTGCGGTGGTTGCGGAGGGTGTCGAGGAGATCGCCGACACCCACGACGGCGAGCAGGAGGCCCACGAGCCGGCCGACCACGGTGACCGTGCGGTCCGGCCACACGAGCAGCACCAGGCCCGCCGCGAGCGTGAGACCGCCCACGGAGTAGGCGAGCGCCCGCGACTCGCGCAGGATGGCGATGGTGGATCGGTCCTGGTCCATGGTCCCTCCTCGGCACCCCACGAGCTCGAGCGGGGGTGCGTCCTCGGAGCGTAGGTCCGGCCCGGGGCGGCTCCAGGTGACCCTCCGCCGGTGCCATACGCTGCGCCCATGGGGGACCCGCCGCCGACGACGCCGTCGGACGAGGAGATCGACGAGGATCCCGACGTTCGCTTCTCCTACGCCAACGAGCGAACGTTCCTGGCGTGGAACCGGACGGCGCTGGCCATGGTCACCGCCGGGCTGGCCGTCACCCAGCTGCTCCCCCCCTTCGACGTGCCGGGCGGCCGGCGGATGATCGGGATCCCGCTCATCTCGATCGGCACCCTGGTGGCGGTGGCCAGCTTCTTCCAGTGGCAGCGCAACGAGGCGGCCATGCGGGCCCACCGCCCGCTGCCGAAGTCGATCCTGCCGGCGCTGGTGGCTTCGGTCGTCGCCCTGAGCGCGGTGATCGCGCTGGTGCTGGCGACGATGCAGGACCGGTCGTGACCTCGGACGCCTACGAGCGCGAGCCGGGCCTCGCCGCGGAGCGCACCGAGCTCGCCTGGGACCGCAGCGCCCTCTCGCTGTTCGCGTGCGGCGCCGCCATCGTCAAGGGCCTGCCCAAGGTCACCGGCGGCTCGGCCCACCCCGCCGCCGGGATGGCCGTGCTCGCCCTCGGCGCGCTGGTCTGGGCGGCGGGCCTGCCCTACGCCCGCGCCCGAGCGCACGCCACCCGCCAGGGGTGCCGGGCGGTGGCGCGGCGCCGCGAGCTGCTGCCCATGGCCGCAGGATCGGCCATCGTGGGCGTTGCTGCCTTCGTGATCGCCGCCTTCCTCCCCGCCTGAGCCCCTCCGAGCCAAAGGACGACCTCATGTCAGACCTGCTCTCCCCCACCGCCACCACCGACCCCCGCGGCCTGATCTTCATCACGCCGTCGGCCTTCGCCGACATGGACGCCTGGCACGCCACCGCGGCGGAGCTCCGCCGTGAGGCGCCGATCCTGCGCGTGGAGGCCGAGGGCTGGACCCCGTTCTGGGCGATCACGCGCCACGCCGACGTCTTCGAGGTGTCCCGGCGCAGCGACGTGTTCTGGAACACCGTGCGCTCCGCACCCGGGCCCGACCTGACCTACGACATGCTCGATGCCTTGGGCATCGAGCCGCCCCGCACCCTCGTGCACCTCCACGGCGAGGTCCACAACAAGCACCGCGCCGTCACCAACGACTGGTTCAAGCCCGCCGCGGTGAAGCACCTCCAGGCCGCGATCGACGACATCGCCGACGAGTTCGCCGAACGGTTGGCAGCGCTCGACGGAAGCTGCGACTTCGCCACCGACATCGCCGTGCCGTTCACCCTGCGGGTGATCATGAGCATCTTCGGCGTGCCCGAGCGCGACGAGCGCACGATGCTC
>CAZIVZ010000300.1:0-4673 GCA_964542495.1 uncultured Aquihabitans sp. | reverse complement strand
GCCTGACACTGCTCGACGCGCACACGACGCATCTCAATCTCGGCGTGGAGGCGGGCCAGCGCCCCACTCCCCGCCGCGCCGGCCACGACCGCCGCAACCAGCTCCCGCCGGCGGGCGTCGACGGGAGAGCCGGGCAGGTGGCAGCGCGCCACCGTGGCCAGCCGCGGCACGAGCGCGGCGTACCAGCGGGGGAACGAGATGTCGGGCGCACCCAGGGATCCGGTCACCGTGCGTCGTCCGCGAGGAGCAGCTCGACCATCGACCGGACGGCATCGGTGGCCGCCTCGACCGATCGGCCCTCGAGCGTGCGGAGCAGGTTCCAGGTCGTCCACGAGCAGACCACCAGGAGCGCGTCGGACAGCGCGGCCCGACGGGGGCCGGCGGCATCGAGCTCGGCGGCGAAGACCTCGGCGAGGTGGGCGGCACCGAAGGCGTGGCCCTGCTGGAACTGGCGGCTGATGGTGTCCGAGCCGGGCGCATGGATGATGGCGGCACGGTTGATCGGGGTGACGGCCTCGTGGACCCGGCAGCGCTGCCCCACGAACTCCGCGATGCGCCGGGGCAGCGGCGCCTGCTGGTCGATGGGGCGCACCAGCTCGGCGAGGCGCTCCACCATGCGGGCGCCGACCGCGCTGAACAGGGTCTCCAGGTCGTCGAAGTGCTGGAAGACCGAGCGCACCGACACGCCGGCCTGCTCGGCTATGCGCGGGGCCGTGGGCCTCAGGTCCCCCTCCTCCACCAGGGCGATGGTGGCGTCGACCAGCGCGTCGCGCGTGCGCACCGCCCGGGCGGTGCGCCCGTCGACCGGTTGGTCGGTGGCCGCCGGGGTCGGTTCGTCGAGCTGCGAGGTGGTGGGCACGGGGACCTCGGGGTGGCCGGACGCGATCGGCAGATCTTAGATCCCTGGCGGGCGAGCGCTCCTCCGACTTGTCAGACCCCCCGGGTACCGTGCACCCATGGCCCTCACCCCACCCGAGACCCTGTCGCCGTCGAAGGTCTCGTCGTTCAAGGACTGCGCCCTCGCCTTTCGCTACTCGGCCATCGACCGCCTGCCCGAGTCGCCGTCGCCGGCGGCCACCAAGGGCACGCTCGTACACCTCGCCCTGGAGCACCTCTTCGAGCGCGAGGCACCGGAGCGCACCCGGGAGGCGGCCGAGGCAGACCTGGCCCGGGCCATCGCCGAGATGCGCTCGGACCCGGAGTTCACCGGTCTGGAGCTCGACGCCGAGGCCGAGGCCGCCTTCTTCGCCGAGGCCGCCAAGCTGGTCGACCGCTACTTCGAGCTCGAGGATCCCCGCACGGTCCACCCCATCGGCCTCGAGCTGCGGCTGGAGGCCCGGGTGGGCGGGCTGCGCCTCCGCGGCATCATCGACCGGCTGGAGCTCGATGGCCACGGCGGGCTGGTGGTCACCGACTACAAGAGCGGCCGCGCCCCCGGGCAGACGTACCAGCAGGGCAAGCTCGGCGGGGTGGCGTTCTACTCGCTGCTGTGCGAGGAGCTGTTCGGTGTGCGCCCCGCACGCGTCCAGCTGCTGTACCTGGGCGACACCACGGTGATCACCACCGAGCCCACCGAGCAGTCCACCCGCGGCCTGCGCACCAAGGTGGGGGCGCTGTGGCAGGCGGTGGAGCAGGCCTGCCAGCGCGAGGACTTCCGTCCTCGTCCCGGACCGCTGTGCAACTGGTGCGACTTCCACGCCTACTGCCCCGCCCAGGGCGGGGACCCGGCGCTGGCCGCCGCGTTCGTGGCCGAACGAGAGGCCGCCCAGGAGGCCGAGCGGGCCGGGACCGCCGAGACCGTCGCCGCGTCCTCGGCCTGACCGGGGCCTCCTAGGGTGGCGCCCATGCACGTGGGGGGCCGCCGGGCCGGGCTGGTCGGGCGCATCCACCGCCTCGACGAGCGCGTCGATGCTGCGTGGGAGCGAGCGCTGCGCGGACGTCCCCTGGTGGACCGCACCTTCTACCTCGCCTCCGAGCTGGGCGACTTCAGCCTGATCTGGCACCTGATCGGTGCCGCGCAGGGCCTGCGGTCCGACGAGGACGCCACCGCCACCGCCCGGCTGGCCGTGGTGCTGCTCGCCGAGTCGCTGCTCGTGAACCAGGGCGTGAAGCGACTCGTGCGCCGCCCCCGGCCGGTCCACGACGCCCAGCGGCCCCACGCCCTTCGGACGCCGAGCACCTCGAGCTTCCCCAGCGGGCACGCCAGCTCCGCGTTCACCGCAGCGGGCGTGCTGGCCGACCGAGACCCTGCCCTGGCGCCGCTGTACTACGGCGTGGCCGTGGTGGTGGCCACGAGCCGCATCCACGTGCGCATCCACCACGCCTCCGACGTGGTGGCCGGGGCCGCGCTCGGCATGGTGCTGGCCAAGGTGGCCCTGCGTGCCTGGCCGCTCCCACCCCACGGAGCCCCCAGTACGCCTGCCACCCCAACCACCTAAGGTCGCCCGACGTGGACGACGACGACCCGGCGGCTGCCACCGAGCGCATGACCGACGTCGAGGCGCTCATGTGGCACCTCGAGGCCGATCCCCACCTGTCGTCCACGTTCGCCAACCTCACCACGTTCGACCGGAGCCCCGATCCCGACCTCCTCCGGCGACGGCTGTGGAGGGCGAGCCGGGTGGTGCCCCGCCTGCGCCGCCGGGTGGTGGCCGGGCTGGGTCCCCTCGCCCCCTCGTGGGAGGACGATCCCGGCTTCGACATCGACCACCACCTGCGCCACGTCACCCTGGCGCCGGGCGCCACCGACGCCGACGTGCGCCGCCTGGCCACCGACCTCGCCGCCGCGCCGTTCGATCGCAGCCGGCCGCTCTGGGAGTTCACCGTGGTCGACGGCCTGCCCGGCGGCCGCGCCGCCATGGTGCAGAAGATGCACCACACCATCACCGACGGCGAGGGTGGCATCCGCATGTCGGTGGAGTTCATCGACCTGGCCCGCGACGCGCCCGAGCCACCACCGGTCGACGACGGGCCACCACCGCCGCCGAGCCGATCCCGGCTCACCTCCACGGTCGACGCCGTCACCGGCGCGGCGCGACGCAACCGCGACACCGCCTGGCGCCTGGCCGACTCCGCGCTGGACCTGCTCCGCGACCCCGTCCACCTGGCCGCGGTGCTGAGCGGGCTGCCGGCCGACACCGCGGCCACGGCACGCTCGCTGATCCGGCAGGTGGCGGTGGTCGACTCGCACCGCTCCCCGCTGTGGTCCGAGCGATCGCTCGACCGCCACCTCGAGACGTTCCAGGTGCCCCTCGCCGACGTGAAGGAGGCCGCCACGCGCTTCGGGGGCAGCGTCAACGACCTGTTCGTGACGGCCGCCACCGGCGGCGCCGGCACCTACCACCGCAACCGGGGCGTCGACGTCGAGGAGCTCCGGATGTCGATGCCGGTCAGCACCCGCACCGACCGGGCACCCGGTGGAAACGCGTTCACGCCCACCCGGGTGCTCGTCCCGCTGCTGGCCGATCCCCGCCGGCGCTTCGCCGCCACCCACGAGCGCCTGGCCGTCACCAAGTCCGAGCGGGCCCTGGGCTTCACCGCCTCGCTGGCCGGCCTGCTCCAACTGCTGCCCCACCAGCTCATCGTGCGCCTGGCGCGCCAGCAGGTGATGACCGTCGACTTCGCCACCTCCAACGTGCGAGCGGCGCCGTTCGACCTCTACATCGCCGGAGCCCTCATGGATGGCAACTACCCGATCGGCCCGGTGGCCGGAACGGCGTGGAACCTCACCACCATGAGCTACCGGGGCATGCTCGACCTCGGCCTGCACGTCGACACGGCGGCGGTGGCCGAGCCGGCTGCGCTGGCCCAGGACATCCAGGACGCCTTCGCCGAGCTCATCGCCCTCGATCGTCCGGCCCGGCGCCGATCCCGTCGGCCACGGTCGCCGGAGGCCTGAGGGAGACGACGATGGCCGCGCCCTGAGGCACGGCCATCGGATCGGTCAGCAGTATGTGGCCACCCGCGCCGAACGGGGGTGACCGCCTTCGGGTCAGAGACCGGCGGCGGGAACCGGTTCCGGCACGGTGGCCAGGAGCAGGCGAAGATCCAGCAGGAGGTCGGCGACCTCGTCGCTGGACACCAACGCACGGTTCTGCATGGTGGGAAGTGCCTGGTCGATCACGGCCAAGGCTTCGGAGATCATCTCTGGCGCTGCGGTCTCGGTCACGAGATCGACTCTACCCACCCTCGGCCCCGACTGACGCGCGCGTTCCCAGGATGGGCCGAAGGACCCTGATGGGACCACCGGGGTCGGTGATCCGTACCCTGGCTCGCTGTGGCGTACGAGACCATCCGTCGACTGGGCCGAGGCGGCATGGGCGTGGTCGACCTGGCGCGCGCTCCCGACGGCCGTGAGGTGGCGCTCAAGCGCCTTTCGCTGCACGGCACGCCCGAGGAGCTCGAGAAGGCGCGGGTGCGGATCCGGCGCGAGGCGGAGGTCCTTCGAAGCCTCCACCACCCCGCCGTGGTCGAGCTGCTCGACGTGTTCGACGACGGTGACGACCTGGTGCTCGTCATGGACTTCCTGCCCGGCGGCAACCTCGCCCAGCGGGTCGCCGCCGACGGGGCACTGCCCGCCGACGAGGTCCGCCGCATGGGCGACCGGCTCCTCGACGGTCTGGCCGCCGCCCACCGCCAGGGCGTGGTGCACCGCGACATCAAGCCCGCCAACG
>CAZIVZ010000299.1:1300-4687 GCA_964542495.1 uncultured Aquihabitans sp. | reverse complement strand
GCCCGGGTCCCACTTGTGCATGATCACCAGCTTCAGGCCCGAGGCCAGCGAGCCCAGCATCACCGGCACGTTGCCGGTCACGTGGAACAGCGGGACGATGAGGATGAACACGGGTGCACCGGTGCGGCCGGTGGCCTCCTCGGGTCGGCGCAGGCCGTCGATGGCCCCCTTGGCGCTGAACCCCATGAGGGCCTGCACCACGGCCCGATGGGTGGACACCGCGCCCTTGGGGTGGCCGGTGGTGCCCGAGGTGTAGAGGATGGTGGCGTCGTCGTCGGGCAGCAGCTCGGGTCGCTCGAAGCTGGCGCCGGGCTCCACCACGTCGACCCAGCGGTCCACGCCGGCGGGTGTGACCTCGTCACCCAGGCGCACACCCACGGTGGCGATCCCCATGCGGGTGGCGGTCTCGCGGGTGCGCTCCACCCGCTCGAGGTCGGCCACCAGCACCTTGGCGCCGGAGTCCTCGAGCCCGTAGTCGAGCTCCTCGGCGGTCCACCAGGCGTTCATCGACACCACCACCGCGCCCACCGACAAGGTGGCGAGGTAGGTGATGATCCACTCGGGGTAGTTGCGCATGGCGATGGCCACCCGGTCGCCCTTGGCCACGCCGTAGCGCTGCTGGAGGGCGGCGGCGAGGCCGTCGACCGCGGCGTACACCTCGTCGAACGTGTAGGTCTCGTCCTCGTAGACCAGGAACGGTGTGGCCCCGTAGCCCCGGGTGAGGTCGAAGATGTCGCGCAGCGTGGCGGGCGCGTTCTTGAACGCCGTGTAGGTGACGCCGCGCACCACCACCTCCTCGGTCTCGTAGCGCTCGCCGGGTGCGGTGAGCTGGGCGGTGGCGTCTTCGTACGAGAGGGTCACGAGCAGGGATCGAACCCGCTGGTGGCGCTCCGGTCAAGCGGGTGGGTCACCGGCGCTTGTGCTTGAGGACGTCCTTGGCCATCTTCCCGAACTGCCGGTTGGACCGGCGGTAGGCCACGGGATCCGAGCGCAGCGCGGATGAGGCCGCCTCGGCCTCGAGGTCGCGCCAGCGCGCCAGGTGGCCGGGATCGAGGCGGCCGTCGTCCACCGCGGCCAGCACCGTGCACCCGGGCTCGCTCTGGTGGGCGCAGTCGGAGAAGCGGCACTGCGCGGTGAGCTCGTCGATCTCGGGGAACGTCTCGGCCACGGCATCGGGGTCGGCGAAGATCCCGACCTCGCGGATGCCGGGGGTGTCCACCAGCACGCCACCGGTGCTGAGCAGGTGCAGCTCTCGCGACGTGGTGGTGTGGCGCCCCTTGGCGTCGCCGGTCCGCACCCGGCCCTCGGCGGCCACCTCGGCCCGCACCAGCGCGTTGACCAGTGTGGACTTGCCCGCACCGGACTCGCCGATGAGTGCGACGGTGCGAGCGCCGACGTGGGCCAGGAGGTCGTCGATGCCCCATCCGCCCTTGGCCGACAGGGTCACCACGCCGAGCGACGGGTCGGCCTCGGCCACGGCGAGCTCGGCGGCCGCCAGCACCTCGGGGCCCACCGTGTCGGCCTTGGTGAGCACCACCAGCGACTCGGCGCCGGCGTCGTTGGCCAGCGTCATGGTGCGCTGGATGCGACCGATCCGCACCGGCCGGTCGAGCCCGCACACGATCAGCACCAGGTCGACGTTGGCCGCCATGGCCTGCTCCCCCTCGCCGCCTGCCGCGCGCCGGCGCAGCAGCGAGTCCCGGGGCAGGGTGGCCTGCGGCGTGTGGGTGCGATCGACCACCACCCAGTCGCCCACCACCGGTGGCGGGGACACGGACGGGCCGAACATGGCCCGGACGGGGCCGCCGGCGAGGGCGACCACGAGGCCGGCGCCGTCGTGGCGGAGCACGCGGCCTGGTGCCGGATCCTCCACCTCGGTGGCCGCAGCCGAGGCGAGGTAGGCGGCGAAGCGGTCCGACCAGTGGTCGTCCCAGCCGTAGGCGGACAGGGGGGTGGGGGCGGCGCGGTCCAGGAACGCCAACGGTACCGGGCCCCGGGCACGGGGGAAGGGAGTTGGCCGGGAGCGGCGCGGCTCCGTAGCGTCCTCGCGGTGCAGGTCATCCACGGGGACGCCCCTTGCCCCACGCCGCTCGATCCCAGCGTGGTCACCATCGGCGCGTACGACGGGGTGCACCTCGGTCACCAGCTGGTCATCGGCGAGGTCCGGGACCTCGCCGCCGCACGCGGGCTCCAGACGGTGGTGGTCACCTTCGATCGCCACCCGGCCACCGTGGTGCGGCCGGACTCCGCGCCCCGCCTGCTGTGCGACCTGGAGCAGAAGCTCGAGCTGCTGGCCGCCACCGGGGTGGACACCACCTACGTGATCCAGTTCGACGCCGAACGGGCCGAGGAGACGGCCGAGGAGTTCGTCGACGAGGTGCTGGTGGGCTGCCTGGCCGCTCGGGCGGTGGTGGTGGGGGAGGACTTCCACTTCGGCCACCGCCGGGGCGGCAACGTCGAGCTCCTCCGCGACATGGGCTCCTCGCGTGGCTTCACCGTGGAGGGCCTGGCCCTCGTCGACGCATCGGGTCACCCGGCCGGCACCGAGCCCAACGTGTCGTCCACCGCCATCCGAGCTCTGCTTGCCGAGGGCGACGTTCGGGGTGCCGCCGCGCTGCTCGGTCGGCCGCACGAGGTGCGCGGCACCGTCGAGCACGGCGACGAGCGCGGTCGCGAGCTGGGATTCCCCACCGCCAACCTGGCCGTCCCGGCCGAGATCGCCCTGCCCGCAGACGGCATCTACGCCGGCTGGTTCGAACGGGCCGACGGTTCCGTGGTGGCCACCGCCATGTCGCTCGGGTATCGGCCCACCTTCTACGAGCGCCCGCAGGGCGAGCCCCTGCTGGAGTGCCACCTGATCGACTTCGCCGGCGACCTCTACGGCGAGGCGGTGAAGGTCCGCTTCGCCGAGCGCCTGCGGGGCGAGGTCCGCTTCGAGTCGGTGGGCGACCTGGTGGCCCAGATGGGCCTCGACGTGGCGGCCACCCGGGAGCTGGTCACCTGACCGGGCGAGCACCCGGCGGCCTCCGGCCGTCAGCAGGTCCGCGCCCGGGGGTCTGTTGCCCTGACACACTGGACCCCGACCGGGGTGGGGGAGGGCGACTTCTGTGGTGAAACCGACCGACCACCTTCGATCCGTGACGCCGGACGGAACCGAGCACTCGATCGACGTGTTGAGCACCAACACCGAGACCGGAGCGATCGTCGGCCCCCACGCGTCCGACGTCGGCGCCCGTCCCCGCCTGGCCCGCCACCAGATCCTGCTCGCCGACGGCCACGAGGTCGGGGTGAGCGTGTGCGGTCGGGGGGTGCCCATCGTGTTGATCCACGGCTTCACCGCCGAGGGGATGCTCTACGCCCAGACCCTGAACCGCATCGTGGCCGCCG
>CAZIVZ010000299.1:0-1200 GCA_964542495.1 uncultured Aquihabitans sp. | reverse complement strand
TTCACCGCCGAGGGGATGCTCTACGCCCAGACCCTGAACCGCATCGTGGCCGCCGGCTTCAAGGTGGTGGCGATCGACGTGGCCGGCCACGGGTCCACCCAGGGCCTCCCCACCGGCGGCGCCAACTTCGAGGCGTACGCCAAGCTCCTCGGTCGGGTGGTCGACGAACTGGGGATCAAGAAGGCCGTGTTCGCCGGCCACTCCATGGGTGGCCGCCTCATCACCGAGCTGGCGGCGCGCGAGCCCGACCGCGCCCTCGCCATGATCCTGCTCGACGCCATCGTGGGCGAGCCCTGGGACCGGATCGTGGCCGTGTCCCGGTTCAACCCGCTGCTGCTGGCCGGCGTGGGCGCGGTGCTCCTCGCCGACTCCGTGAGCACCGTGCCCTTCCTGCGCGACCCCAAGCAGGCCTTCAAGTTCGGCCGGCTCCTCGCCCCCACGCTCGTGGCGCACGTGCGCAACCCGCTGCACCTCGCCGGACCCGGCGTGTCGATCCTGCGGTCCCGCTCGTCGCGGTGGATGTTGGAGAAGCTGGGCGCGTCAGGGGTGCCGGTGGTGGCCATCCACGGCGACCGGGACATCGTGGTGCCGCTGTCCACCGCCCGCAGCGCTGCGAAGCTCTCGGGCGGGATGGTGGTGGTGGTCGAAGGGGGCACGCACTCGTGGCTGCTCAAGGACCCCGAGACGTTGCCCGCGATCTTGCGCCGGCTGTTCGAGCACCCGTCGAGCATCGAGAGCCGCAACCGTGACTTCGCTGAGATGGGCCTGGCGCCCGATGCCACCATCGACGAGATCGAGGCGGCCTTCTACGACCCCGACGCCGCCATCTTGGCGCTCACGCCGGGGATCGACCCCGCTGCGGTGGCCGCCGCCCAGGGCGTGCGCCCCGAGCCGCGCTACCGCTGGCACATCGACCGCCCCCGCTGAGCCCGGACGGCCGACTTCGCGCCGAACGCGGGTTCGGGGTACGCTTGATCCCTCGTGCCCATCCGGGCACACCGCCCCTGCCCAGGCAGCGTTTGCGCTGCGGGAGCAGGAGCTGGGTCAGAAACCCGAAGAGGAAACCACACCGCCATGTCCGAGATCATCGATCGCCAGAAGCCCGAGGTCATCGCCGAGCACCGCCTCCACGATGCCGACACCGGGTCTCCCGAGGTCCAGATCGCCCTTCTCACGAAGCGCATCAACCACCTCAACGAG
>CAZIVZ010000298.1:0-4695 GCA_964542495.1 uncultured Aquihabitans sp. | reverse complement strand
GCACTGCCCGTAGCGGAACTGGTTGCAGCAGGTTCGGCGACCGTCGCAGGACCCACCGGCGCAGCGGCCCGTGCACTGGGTGGGGCAGGTGGCGTTGCAGTCGATGATGTAGCGGGCGGCGCCACAGCAGTACGCGGCGTTGTCGGCCTTCCACCACCCGGCCACGAAGCTGTTGGGCGGGCAGACGTTGCGGCCGCCCATGATCGTGCAGCAGAACGCGGTCCAGCCGTCGGAGCACGTGCCGCACACGTACCCGTAGGCGGTGCCCGGCTTGAGCAGGAAGTCGATTGGGCCCACGGCCAGCGCCGAGCCCACCACGGCGGTGCGGGTGAGGAAGGAGCGGCGGGTGGTGCGGCTCCCGCCCAGCGCCGCCGCCGCCCGGTGCACGAGGCGCTGGGCGAAGGTGCCGGAGCCGATGGGATCGGGCGCCGACGGGTCCCGGTGGATGCCGTCGGCCTCGAGGTCCGCCACGGGCTCGGAACCGCGGGTCGACCGGGAGGAGCGAGCGAGCGAGGCGGTCATCGGGCGGAGATCCTGGTGGCGGCGAGCGTGGCGTTGGCCTGGGGCAGCACTCGGGCGGCGGCGTGCTGGCGGCCGAGCACGGTGAACAGGCAGAACGCCCGGTCCTGCTCGGTGAAGAAGATCTGGCACCCGGCCTGGCCGGGGAGGGTGCGCTGGAGCGCGGCCGACGAGAACATGGCGGGCCGCAGGTTCGTGGGCAGCCCCTGGCGGCGGAACAGCGCCTGGCCCACGCTCTCGGGGCCGTACTCGAACAGCACCACGAGCACGTGGTCCTCGGTCATGACGTCGACCGCGCCCGAGCCGAAGTCCCCCCGCTGCTCGGGGAGCGCGAAGTTCGCGAGGTGGACCACCGGGTTCGGGATCTCACCCGGGTTGCCCACCGGTCCGGTGGCGCCCGTCGGTCCGGAGCCGTCGGCCGACCGCCCAGACGGGACCGCGACGTTGCGGAGCGAGATGCGTCCCTCCCAGCCGGGGAGGAGGTCGGTCTCGATGCCGTGGGCCTGGAGCTTCATGCCGCCCCCATCATCGCGGATCGTGCGAGGCGGTGTCGTCGGCCGTGGCGTCGTCGGTGTCCGTGTCGCGCCCGTAGAGGCTGTCGTGGCCGGGGGCGATGCCCGCGTCGTACAGCTCGCGGTCGATGCGGGCCTCGCGCTCGGCGTCGGCATCGGGCTTGGGCACGACGTTGGGGGCGAGCGCATCGTGGAGGCCGGCATCGCCCGACGCCTGCGACAGCAGCGACGACACCTGGTCCCAGTCGGGCCCGGTGCCCTCGCCGCGCACCCGGCCGCTCGGTCCGTGCACCTGCACGAAGTAGGGCGAACCCGGCACGTCGTAGGCCTCGAACGCGTCGGACGACATCACCACGGGCACGCCGGGAGGGGCCAGCTTGGCCACCGCGCTGGCGCTCTCGGCCTCGGGGCCCTTGGTCACCACCACCAGGCGGGTGCCGGCGGGGAGGCCGAGCTTGCGCGGCTTGCGGAACGCGTCCCAGAACTTCTGACAGGTGATGCAGCCCGAGGAGAGGAACGCCACGATCGTGTCGTGCTCCACCTCGGCCACCCGCAACGACAGCGTCTCGTCGCCCCGGGGGGAGAGCCCCACGAGGTCGGCAGCGCCGGTGAACCCCTCGCGGTCCGGCGGCGACGGCACCTGCGGCATCACCTGGAAGTCGCGCCCGAGCCGTGGGACACCCGCGGGGGTCGGTGCAGCGGCCGGTGACGGCGGCCCTTCGAGGCCCGCGCCGAGGTCGTGCAGGCGCTTGAGGATCTCGGCGTGGCTGCGCAGCAGCCCGACCACCAGCAGGGCCAGCACGGCGATGACCACGCCCTCCACCACGACCACGGCGGTCATCGGGCCACCTGCCGGGCGGGGTGGACGGCCGCCTGCAGCTCCGGCAGGGCGGTGAGCACCACCTGGAGGAGCCACGCCAGCAGGACGGTGTACCCGACGAAGGGCACCCCGGCGGCGGGCGTGTCGGCAGCAGCCTCCACGATGCCGGGCACCGGGCGCACCACGGCGGCGATCGCCAGTGCGGCCACCACGGAGTCGACGATCACGTGGAGCGTGGTCAGCGGCGCGCCCGACGACCCGAAGCAGCCGCACGACGCCCGCCCGCGGCTGCGACGCCGGACCACCTCGGCGAACCCGGCGAACCCGAGGTAGGCGAACGCAACCGCAGCGGCCGCGCCCCGCCCTCCCCAGCCGAGGGCCCACACCGTGATGGCGAGCTCACCGGCTCCGAGCACCCGCACGGCGCCCCTGGTCGACGGGAGTCCGGCGGCACGGAGCGCGACGCGAGCGGCGTCGGGGCGAGCCACCTTGGCCAAGCCCGCGGCGCCCAGGACCAGCACCGCGGCGAAGAAGGGTCCGGCGACAGGGGACATGGCCGTGACGGTACCGGGTGGCCCGCACCTGCTCGGCGCCGGACGGGTGCGGGCCGGCGGTCCCGTCGCCGGTAAGCTCGGCGACCTCATGAAGGCAACGGTCGAGCCCGTCGAGGGCAACAAGGTCAAGCTGTCCGTCCAGGTGGACAGCGCGGAGTTCGAGCCCCAGGTGGATGCCGCGTTCAAGCGCATCGCCCGGGAGGTGCGCATCCCGGGGTTCCGTCCCGGCAAGGCCCCTCGCAAGCTCCTCGAGGCGCGCATCGGCGTGGAGGCGGCCCGCGGCGACGCCCTCGAGCACGCCGTGCCCCAGTACTACGCCGAGGCCGTGGAAGAGCACGACATCGACGTCATCGCCGCCCCCGAGATCGACCTCACGGCCGGTCGCGAGGAGGGCGACGTGGCGTTCGACGCCGTGGTGGAGGTGCGCCCCGTGGTCCAGGTGGCCGGGTACGACTCGCTGCGGGTCACGATCGACTCGCCCGAGGTCACCGACGAAGAGGTCCAGGAGCGCATCGACCACCTCCGTGAGAACTTCGCCGAGCTGGTCGAGGTCGACCGCCCGGTCCTGAGCGGCGACGCCGTCACCATCGACATCGTGGGCTCCCAGGACGGCGAGCCCGTCGAGGGCCTCACCGCCGACGATTACCTCTACGAGGTGGGCAGCGGTGCCATCGTCCCCGAGTTCGACGAGCACCTGGCCGCCGCCAAGCTCGGTGCCGTGGTCGAGTTCACCGCCGACCACCCGGACCCGGCCGAGGAGCCCGTGCAGTTCTCGGTGACCGTCAAGGCCATCAAGGAGAAGGTGCTGCCCGAGGCCGACGACGAGTTCGCCGCCCAGGCCTCGGAGCTCGACACCATCGCCGAGCTCCGCGACGACCTGCGCACCCGGCTCGGCACGGTCAAGCGGATCCAGGCCCGCATGGCGCTCCAGCAGAAGACGGCCGAGGCGCTCGCCGAGCTGGTCGACATCGAGGTCCCCGAGGCCCTGGTGGACACCGAGATGCAGCACCGCCTCCAGGACTTCGCCATGCGCCTCCAGGCCCAGGGCATCAGCATCGAGCAGTACTTCGGGACCACCGGCCAGGACCAGGAGGCGTTCGTCGAGGAGATGCGCTCCAACTCCCGGGCCGCGGTCCGGGTCGACCTCGCCCTGCGCGCCGTCGTGGCTGCCGAGGAGATCGACGTCACCGACGACGACGTCGAAGCCGAGTTCGCCGGCGTGGCCACCCAGACCGGCCGCACGGCCAAGCAGGTGCGCAAGGACCTCGAGCGCGACGGCCAGATCTCGGCGGTACGCTCCGACCTGCGCAAGCGCAAGGCCCTCGAATGGCTCATCGAAACGGTGGAGCTGGTCGATGGGTCGGGTGCGACGATCGACCGGGCCAGCCTCGAGCTGGAACCGACCTCGACCGACGAGCCCACCGACGAGGCCGACGAGGCCACCACGGAGGAGTCCGAGTGAGCAGCCATCCCCCCACCCTGGCTTCGGCCCTCCGGGCCCAGAACTACCTGGTGCCGACCGTCGTGGAGCAGACCAACCGGGGGGAGCGGGCGTTCGACCTCTACTCGCGCCTGCTCAAGGAGCACATCATCTTCCTGGGCACGCCGATCGACGACACGATCGCCAACCTGGTGTGCGCCCAGCTGCTGCACCTGGAGTCGGAGAACCCCGACAAGGACATCAACATCTACATCAACAGCCCTGGCGGGGACATCACGGCGCTGTTCGCGATCTACGACACCATGCAGTACGTGCGCCCCGAGATCACCACGATCTGCTTCGGGCAGGCGGCCTCGGCCGCCGCGGTGCTGCTGGCGGCGGGCACCAAGGGCAAGCGCCTCGCCCTCCCGCACGCCCGGGTCCTGCTCCACCAGCCCTACGCCAGCGGTGGTGGCCAGGCCACCGACATCGAGATCCAGGCCAAGGAGATCCTGCGCATGCGGGACCTGCTCGAGGACATCCTCGCCGAGCACACCGGCCAGACGAAGGAGAAGATCGGGCGTGACACCGATCGGGACTTCGTCCTGTCCGCCACCGAGGCCCTGCAGTACGGCATCATCGACGAGGTGATCTCCGCTCGGGAGTTCGCCGACAAGAGCGGCCCGATCACGGCCGGGTCCTGACGATCGCAGGGGGTTGACCGTGGCCAAGTTCGGAGACGGCGGGGAGCTGCTCAAGTGCTCCTTCTGCGGCAAGTCGCAGAAGCAGGTCAAGAAGCTCATCGCGGGTCCAGGGGTCTACATCTGCGACGAGTGCATCGACCTCTGCAACGACATCATCGCCGAGGAG
>CAZIVZ010000297.1:0-4723 GCA_964542495.1 uncultured Aquihabitans sp. | reverse complement strand
AGCGCTTCGCCCGTGGCCTCGTCGACCTGCACGCACACCAGGCCGTTCTTCGCGGCGTTGTTCACGAAGATCGGGCCGAAGCGGGGCGACACCACGGCGCGGAACCCGTACTGCTGGATGGCCCACACGGCGTGCTCGCGCGACGAGCCGGTGCCGAAGTTGGGGCCGGCGATCAAGATGGTGGCACCGGCGTACTGCTCCTGGTTGAGCACGAAGTCACGGTCGTCGCGCCACTCCGAGAACAGGCCCTTCTCGAAGCCGGTGCGCTCCACCTGCTTGAGCCAGTCGGAGGGGATGATCTGGTCGGTGTCGACGTCGGAGCGGTCGAGCGGCACCGCGGTGCCGGAGACGATGCGGACGGGTTCCATGGTCAGCGTTCCTTGTGCGTCGAGGCGATCAGAGGTCGTCGGGGGTGGCGAAGTGGCCGGCGATGGCGGTGGCGGCCGCCACCGCGGGCGAAACCAGATGGGTGCGGCCGCCCCGGCCCTGACGGCCCTCGAAGTTGCGGTTCGAGGTGGAGGCGCAGCGCTCGCCCGGGGACAGCTTGTCGGGGTTCATGGCGAGGCACATCGAACAGCCCGGGTCCCGCCAGTCGAACCCGGCGGCGGTGAGGACCCGGTCGATCCCCTCGGCCTCGGCCTGGGCCTTCACCGCCCACGATCCCGGCACCACCAGGGTTCGCAGGCCCGAGGACACCCGCCGGCCCTCGACCACCGCGGCCACGGCCCGGAGGTCCTCGATGCGGCCGTTGGTGCATGAGCCGATGAAGACCGTGTCGACCGCCACCTCCTTGAGCGGTGTGCCGGCGGTGAGGCCCATGTACTCGAGTGCCCGCTCGGCGGCGTTGCGCTCCACCGCGTCGGCGATCGACGAGGGGTCGGGCACCCGGTCGGTGATGGGGGCGACCTGGCCCGGGTTCGTGCCCCACGAGACGTGCGGGAAGATCTCGGCGGCGTCGAGCACCACCTCCCGGTCGAACGTGGCGTCGGCGTCGGTGGCCAGCGTCTGCCAGTGCGCCACCGTCGCGTCCCAGGCGGCTCCGGTGGGGGCGTGGGCGCGGCCCTGGAGGTAGTCGAACGTGGTCTGGTCGGGTGCGATCAGCCCGGCTTTGGCGCCGGCCTCGATCGACATGTTGCACACGGTCATCCGGCCCTCCATGGAGAGGGCCCGGATGGCCGATCCGCGGTACTCGGCGATGTGGCCGATGCCACCGCCGGTGCCGATGCGGCCGAGGATCGCCAAGATGACGTCCTTGGCGGTGCTGCCGGTGGGCAGGTCGCCGTCGACGGTGATGGCCAGGGTCTTGGCCGGCGCCTGGGGCAGGGTCTGGGTGGCCAGCACGTGCTCCACCTCGCTGGTGCCGATGCCGAAGGCGAGGGCGCCGAACGCGCCGTGGGTGGAGGTGTGGGAGTCGCCGCAGACGATGGTCATGCCGGGCTGGGTGTAGCCCTGCTCCGGGCCGATGATGTGCACGATGCCCTGGCCTGGCGTGTTCATCGGGTGGAGGGTGATGCCGAACTCGGCGCAGTTGTCGCGCAGGGTCTGCACCTGCTTGCGCGAGATGGGGTCGGCGATCTCGAGGTGGGTGTCGGCGGTGGGGACGTTGTGGTCCTCGGTGGCCAGGGTCAGCTCGGGGTGGCGCACGGTGCGCCCGGCGAGGCGGAGGCCGTCGAACGCCTGGGGGCTGGTCACCTCGTGTACGAGGTGCAGGTCGATGAAGAGCAGGTCCGGTTCGCCCGGGGTGCGCGACACCAGGTGGGCGTCCCACACCTTCTGGCTGAGGGTCTTCGGTTCGGTCATGGCGTGTCCTGCGGGTGCGGTTCGGTTCGGTTGGGTTCGGTTCGTTCAGCCCGGTAGGTCGGGCTCGGCGACGTTGGCGCAGAATCTGCGCAGATTCTGCGCCGGCTTGCGCTGTCTCGCATGATGAGATAGAGATTTCAACGCATGGGATCGATCGTAAGCGGTGTGGGCGTGGTCGACAAGTCCGCCGCGGTGCTCGAGGCGCTGGCCGACGCCGGTGGGGCCTGTTCGCTGGCCGACCTGGTGGCGCGCACCGGCATCTCGCGGGCCACCACCCATCGCCTGGCGGTGGCACTCGAGGTGCACGGCCTGGTGCGCCGAGACGCCGAGGGCCGATTCGCCCTGGGCCCCCGCCTGGTGGGCCTGGGGCGTCTGGCCGCCGCCGGGTGGCCGCTGGCCGACGCGGCCCGGCCAGCGCTCGACGCGCTCCGGCTGGAGACGGGCGAGAGCGTCCAGCTCTACGTTCGCGTCGGCGATCATCGTGTCTGCCTGGTATCGCTGGAGTCGGCCCAGGAGCTGCGAACGATCGTCACCGAGGGAGCACGGTTGCCGCTCGGGCGGGGCTCGGCCGGCCGGATCCTGGCCGGCGACGGCGACGGCGCCGGTGAACGGTGGGTGGCCAGCCGAGGCGAGCGCGAGCCCGGCGTCGGCTCGGTGAGCGCGCCGGTGCGCGACGCGTCGGGTGCGCTCGTGGCCGCCGTCGGCATCTCCGGCCCGCTTCACCGCCTGGGTGACGATCCCGGTGCCCGCTTCGGCCCCGCCGTCGCCGAGGCCGCTCGGGCCGTCGCCGCCGCCCTCCCCGGCGCCTGACCCGTTCTGCTTGCAGGAAGTGGCCCTGCGGGGCGCGTCGTGCAAGGAGAATCTCGGCTGACCCGGGGGTGTGGGTTCTGCTTGCAGGAAGTGGCCCTGCGGGGCACGTCGTGCAAGGAGAATCGGATGGGCCGGTGCGGGACGACCTCAGGGAGCGGGCGGGCGATCGACGCTCGCCGCCCGGCCGGGCGCCGGTCGGCTCTGCGGCGCCCGGTTCTGCGGCGCCCGGTTCTGCGGCGCCCGGCTCTGCGCCGGCCGGGCAGTCGGCCGGGCAGCCGGCCGGGCAGCCGGCCGGGCAGTCGGCCGGGCACCGGGTGGACGCGTGCCGGCGGGGCGCTTCCCGGGGCCGGGTGGGGGCGGTCGGCGCCGGGCCCTGGCTGGGCGACGGTGGGTGTCGTGGGCGTCGTGGGCCCAGCGGGCGTAGGGCCAGTCGAGGACGGGCCGCAGGGCGGCGGACACGGCCAGGGTGGCCAGCACCGCTCCCGCCCACACCACCAGGCCGGTGGTGAACCGGGGTCCGATCTGGAGCTCGGCCACCTCGGTGACGTACCGATCGAAGCCGCCGAGCATGAGCTGGTGCCAGAGGTAGAGGTGCAGCGAGAGCACGGCGAGCCAGCCCCATCGCCGGTCGCTGAACCACATGTTGGCCGACGAACGCTGGTCGCCCAGCACGAAGTAGATCATCGCCCCGCCTGCCATGACCGTGTACATGAGGTAGCGCAGCACGTCCTGCTCGGGCGTCCACACGGCGGGATCGGTGACGGCCACGGCGATCACCGTCGCCCCCAGGGCCATGCCGCCGAGGGCGAGCCAGGGGCGCTCGCGCACGTAGCGCACCGGCTCGGGCAGCCTCAGCCCAGCCCGCTCCCAGAGGGTGGCCACGCTGACGAAGATCCCGAGCGCGTAGAAGTCGAGGTTGCTCACCGGCAGGGCGGTGGCCGCGTTGACCTCGTTGAACACGAGGATCGGGCGGGCGACGAAGCCGACCACCCACAGCACGCCGGCAACCACCAGATGCCCACGCAGGATGGCTTCGGCCGTCGGTGGCCGGCCGGGGTGGCGCCGGCGCCGGGTCTCGCGCACCACCCACCGAGCCGCCATGGCGATGAACGGCATCAGGAGGTAGAAGACCACCTCGTCGCAGAGGAACCAGGCGGCCGGGATGCCGCTGAACCGGCTGAGGTCCGGGTCGTAGATCTGGAGGAAGCCGTAGAGCTTGACGTAGTCGACGATCGAGCCGCTCGGGGGGCGCAGGGGCGGGAGCAACACGAGGTAGGCGGTGAGCGCGGCGGCGTAGAGCGGGTAGATGCGCAGGAACCGGCGCCACCAGAACCCCCGGGCGGAGCGGGGCGCCACGCCGCGCAGGTCGTCGACGATGAACGGGCGGTAGAGGGCGTAGGCGGAGATCACGAAGAACATCGGCACGATCACGGCCACGATGGCCACGATGCCGGCCACCGGGTAGGTGTGGGCCGAGAGGGCGCTGTGGGCACCGATCACCGCCACCGCCGCCAGGACGCGGAACCCGGTGAACGGCGCGCACCACGTGCCGGCCGAGTGCACGTCGGCGGCGGGAGCGCTCGGCTTCGCCGGACGCGGACGGCGTCGGCGGGCCGGCTCAGCGGGGGCGGACATCGGTCACGCCGATGGGAGAGGTCGTGCGAGCGCACATGAGGGGTGGTCGGCTCCGGTCAGACGCTGGGGCCATCGTAGGTCGCGGGCACCGCCGCCCTCGCGGCCCGCCGGCGCGGCCCGGTCGGGCTCTCAGCCCTGGTAGAGGCAGCGGCGCTGGTAGTCGACGAGGATGCGGGCGAAGGCCACGCCGGCTTCGGCCGAGGGTGGCTCCGACGTCTCCGAGTCCGAACGGGAGCGGTGCGCCGCGGCCAGGAGGGCGACGTCGTCTCGCACGGCGTCAGGCGTGTTGACCTCCAGCCGGTCGACATCGAGCTGGTCGGATCGGCCGGCCAGCTGGGCGACGATGCCGCCGGCGTCGGTGACGAGCTCGGCCAGCTCGGGGGAGGGCGAGGCGGCGTCGCGCGCGGGGGCGGGCCCGTTCAGGAGGTGGGCTACGGCGAGGGTGACGTTGGTGCAGTAGCCGCCCTGGCGGGCCGGG
>CAZIVZ010000296.1:0-4726 GCA_964542495.1 uncultured Aquihabitans sp. | reverse complement strand
TCCGACGAGCAGAACGAGGTGCTCGACCTGCTGCGCCGCACCCGCGGCAACCCCGGCGCCGCCGAGGTGCTCCCGGCCGAGGCCGACCACCTGGCCCGGTACACCCAGGCCGCCCTCGAGGACCTCCAGCAGGCCGAGCGGGCCGGTGCCGGGTTCTTCGGCGACGCGCCCAAGCGCACCGCCGATGTGGCCGACACCGCCGAGCAGTTCGCCACCGAGCTGGTCCGCCAGGTGAGGGTGCGCCTCGAGCGGGCCTTCGAGGACGGCGGCGACGAGAGCGAGGTCGGCGACCGCATCCGGGCCTGCTACCGCGAGTGGAAGACCCAGCGCATCGCCGACACGGCCCGCCATTACGTGGTGGCGGCGTTCACCCGTGGGGTGGTGGAGGCCGCGCCCGACGGCACCGCGTTCCGGTGGCTGGTCGACGATGGCGAGGTGCCGTCGCCGGACTGCGAGGACAACGCCCTGGCCGGCCCGGTGGTGAAGGGCGAACCGTTCCCCACCGGAGACCTGTGCCCACCGGTGCACCCCGGGTGCCGGTGCCTCGTGGTGCCCGTCGACGCGTAGTCGGCATGGCCGGCCGACACGGGGGAGGTGGCGATGGCACGGAGCTCGCTGACGGGGCCGTGGGCCGATCTGCGAGCCCGGCTCCGTGACGCTTCGGCCTACCGCTCCTGGGTGATCGAGGCCAACGACGGGATCATCACCACCGCCGGCCTGCTGCTCGGGTTCGCCGGAGCCGGCGCGTCCAATCGGGTGCTCCTCTTCACCGCCACCGCAGCGGCCATCGCCGGCGGGCTCAGCGTCGGCGGGTCGTCCTGGGCCGAGGAGGCTGCCGAGCGCGACGCGCAGCTCCTCTACGCCGAGCAGGAGCGCGCGCACCTCGATCGGGACCCGCACGGCGAACTGCTGGAGCTGGAGCACCACTGGTGCGAGCGCGGCCTCACGCCACAGGTGGCCAAGGAGGTGGCGCGCCAGCTCACCGAGCACGATGCCCTCGCCGCCCAGCTCGACTGGGAGTACCGCTTCGACGCGCCGATGCCCGCCACGTTCCCGATCTGGTTTGGCCTCGGCGCAGGCCTTGCCTACGTGAGCGGCGCGCTCGTCCCGCTGCTCATCACCTACTTCGCGCCGGTGGACATCGAGCCCTGGGCGATCCTGGCCGCCGTGGTGGTGGCCCTGGTGCTGTCGTCGCTGGTGGCGGCCCGCGCCGGGGAGCTGATGCCGCGGCGGATGCTGGCCCGCACCCTCGTCGTCGGCATGGTCACCCTGGTGGTGAGCTACGGCGCCGGCGAGCTCCTGCTCTGATCTGACGTCGGTCCCCGAGCACGTCGCGCCGGTCACTCGTAGCCTTGGTGGCCCGCAACGAGAGGAGCAGAGGATGAGCGGCAAGGTCTCCCACTTCGAGGTTCCCTACGACGACGTCGACCGGGCCCGGGCGTTCTACGCCGACGTGTTCGGTTGGTCGATCACCCCCATGCCCGAGCTCGACTACACGATCGTGCAGACCGGGCCGACCGATCCCGACAGCGGCATGGCCGCCGAGCCGGGCTACATCGGCGGCGGCATGTTCCAGCGCCAGGAGGGCGTGGCCAACCCGGTCATCACCATCGAGGTCGACGACATGGCCGAGGCCCTCGCCTCGATCGCCGACCACGGCGGCGCCGCCGTCGGCGAGACCCAGCAGGTGGCCGACATGGGCCTGGCTGCCTACTTCACCGACTGCGAGGGCAACCTCATGGGCCTCTGGCAGACCCTCCACAGCTAGACCACGCGATGGGGTGGTAGGCAGGGGCCATGGCGGTCTCGGCCCACGTCTCGGCGGCGCTCTCGGTGCCCACCGACCTGGGTGCCCGCCTCGGCCGCCTGGTCGACGGGTTCGGCCGGGCCGGGGGTGCTGGGGGCCTCGATGCGCTCGTGGTCACCGACCTGCTCAACGTCCGATACCTCACCGGGTTCACCGGCGGCGCGGCCACGCTCGTGGTCACCGCCGACGGCGCCACCCTGGTCACCGACGGGCGCTACGGCGTCCTCGCCGCTGACACCACCGGCAGCCACATCCGCGTGGAGGTCACCGACGACGACGGGCGGGCGGCGATCGTGGGCGCGGTCGGGGGTGCCCGCCGGATCGGCCTCGAGGCCGACCAGGTCTCATGGACCCGTCAGCGGACCTTCGCCGAGGACTGGTTCGCCGGGCGAGAGGTGCTGCCCACGTCGCGCCTCGTCGAGGTGCTGCGCTTCGTGAAGGACGACGGCGAGCTGGCCCGGCTCCGCGCCGCTTGCGCCATGGCCGACGAGGTGCTCCAGGCCACGGCCTCGATGCTCGGCGACGGGCCGACCGAGCTCGACGTGCGGGAGCACCTCGAGGAGCAGATGCGGTTGCTCGGCTCCGAGGGGCCTGCCTTCCCCACCATCGTGGCGTCCGGCCCCAACGCCGCGCTGCCGCACCACCGCCCGGAGCGCCGCACGATCGTGGCCGGCGACGCCGTGCTGTTCGACTTCGGCGCCACCGTCGACGGGTACCGCTCCGACCTGTCCCGCACCGTGTTCGTGGGCGACGTCGCCCCGGAGCTCGAGGCGATCCACGCCCTCGTCCTGGAGGCGCAGGAGGCCGGGGTCGCCGCCGTGGCCGACGGCGTCGCGGCCGCAGAGGTGGATCGGGCGGCGCGCGCCGTGATCGAGTCGGCCGGCCGGGGTGAGCAGTTCACCCACTCCACCGGGCACGGCGTCGGCCTCTACATCCACGAGGACCCGTGGGTGTCGTGGCGCTCGGACGATCTGCTGCACGCCCGCCACACCGTCACGATCGAGCCGGGGGTGTACGTGCCCGGCCTCGGCGGCGTGCGCATCGAGGACGTGGTGGTGGTCACCCACGACGGCTGCGAGGTGCTCACCCACGCGCCCAAGTCGCCGACGCTGGCCTGAGTGCTGGGCTGATCGCCCGCCCGGGCGGCGAGGTCGGTGCCGGGCCTGGTCAGAACATCGGGGCGTCGGGCGGTGTGGCGTCGGGGTCGACCATGCAGGTGAAGGTGCCGACGTAGCCGGCCGCCGGATCGCCGGTGCTGCGGGCCGTCATGGCGGTGATGGCGCCGGGGCCGGCCTGGGCGTAGATCGAGTCCTGGTCGTTGGTCGTGCGGTCGCCGGTGTGGGCCTGGTAGGCGGGGGCGGTGAGCAGCTCAGCGGCGAGGTCCTCGTCGAAGAAGGCCTGGCCCACGTGGGCCACGTGCCCGCCGGTGTAGGTGGAGGCCACCGTGCCGCCGTCGAGCACCTTGAGGTGGATGTGCACGGTGCGGCCCTGGTACCAGCCCGGGAAGATGGTGGCGAACGTGGCCACGCCGTCCGCGTCGGTCACCTGCACGCCGCGCAGGAACCGCTTGTCGTTGGTGCCGCCCGCCGCGGTGGCCTCGAGGGTGTTGCCGTTGAACCCGGAGTACTCGCCGCCGGCGTCGCAGTGCCAGACGTCGACGGCCGCGCCCTCGAGCGGGGTGCAGTCGGGGAGGGCGAGGACCTGGACCCGCAGCTCCAGCGGCGTGCCCGGGGTGCCCTCGGTGATGTCGCGCCGGACGAGGTGGCCGTCGAGGTGGTACGGACCGGCGGTGAGCTCGGGGGTGAGGGCGCACGCCGCCGGCGGGGTGGCGGTCGTGGTCGAGGTCGATCCCCCCGCCGCGGTGGTTGTGGTGGCGGCCCGCGTCGTGCCTGGTTCGGAGGCGGTGTCGTTGCCGCTGCAGCCGGCCAGCACCACCATCGCCGCTCCACCGGCGAGCAGCCGTCGCCGCGTGAACGTGGCCGGAGCGGTGGTGTCCGATGCGATCGGGATGTCGGATCCCTCGGCGGTCACCGCCCCAGCATGCCGGATGCCCGGCGCCGATGCCTGGTCATGCCGGAGGACGCATAGGCTCCACGCCCATGCGCCCGCAGCCTGACCTGCCCAGACGGCCGTCTCGACGGGACCGCAAGCTGGCCCGTGGGTCCCGGTTCGCCGGCCGGGGCCGCCTGGTGGTGGGGATCATCCTGGGCGGCCTGTTCGTGCTGCTCATCTCGCTGCGCGGGATCGCGTCGTTCTACACCGACTTCCTCTGGTTCCAGTCGCTCGACCTGGAGCCGGTGTGGCGGACCGTGCTGGGCGCCAAGTTCAGCCTGACCCTCATCGGTGGCCTCGTCTTCTTCCTGCTGTGCTCGGGCAACCTCCTCATCGCCGAACGCCTGGCTCCCACGTTCCGCCCCTCCAGCGGAGACGACGACCTGATCGAGCGCTACCACGAGCTGGTGGGGGAGCGCACCGGCCTGGTGCGCTTCGGCGTGTCGATCACCTTGGCCCTGATGGTGGGCGCCAGCCTCGGTTCGAGCTGGAACGAGTGGCTGCTGTTCACCAACGCCGTCGACTTCGGCACCAAGGACGCGACGTTCGACACCGACATCGGCTTCTACGTCTTTCGCCTGCCGTTCCTGACCACGGTGGCCGCCTGGTTGTTCTCGGCGCTGATCCTGGTGCTGATCCTCACCCTGCTGGCCCACATCGTGAACGGTGGGATCCGCTTCCACACCCAGCTCGACCGGGTCACGCCCCAGGTGAAGGCCCACGTGTCGGTGTTGCTCGCCGCCCTGGCCCTGGTGCAGGGCGGCCGGTACTGGCTGGACCGCTACCAGCTCACCTTCTCCACCCGGGGCGTGGTCGACGGTGCCACCTACACCGACTACAACGTCCAGCTCCGGGTGATCTACCTGC
>CAZIVZ010000295.1:0-4783 GCA_964542495.1 uncultured Aquihabitans sp. | reverse complement strand
CTCACCCAAGCACCGACCCCGTGATCGCGCTGGGCAAAATATCGCGACAGCCTCTAAGGGCGGAGAGGTTGTCCAACACGACGTGGATCTCGAGATCGCGGGGGGTGTGCAGATCGATCCAGCGGAAGAACGACAACACGTCGCTGCCCTTGTGGGACCGGCGGGTCTGGCGGAGGACCTCGCCGGTGCCGACGTTCGAGGCGGCGAACAGGTCCGTGGTCCCGTTCCGCTTGTAGTGATGGGTCATCGTGCGTGCCCGCCCCGGCTTGAGGGGGCAGCGACGGCTGGGTCCGGTCCAGGGCTTGGCACTGGGTCTTCTCATTGAAGCTGAACACCACCGCCCGCTCGGGCGGGTCGAGGTAGAGCCCGACGGGTCGACGAGCTCCTCCTCGAAGCGAGGGGCGCTCGACAGCTTGAAGGTGTCCACCGGCCACGGACGCAGCTTCCGTGCCTTCCACAGCCGGGCCACGGTGTCCTTGCCGACACCGTGACGCTCAGCCATCGTGCGCGTCGACCACGACGTCGACTCATCATCAGGCACCCGAGTGCAACGCGTCGTGAACGATCGCGTCGACCACTTCCTGGGCGATCTCGGGCTTGCGGCCCCGTCCGGGAGCGATCGCGCCGACCGCCTCGACACCACCCGCTTCGAACTTCGCCCGCCACCGCCACACGGTATCCGCCGTGGTCGAACACACCCGCGCGATCGCCTCGTTCGCTTCGCCGTCCGCTGCCAACAACAACGCGGAGGCCTGCACCACGCAACGAACGATCAGAAAGCTATGGGCAGTCTTCCCGAAGCTGGCAAATCATCGAGATATTGGGCAGTCGGCCGTAATTGGCTTACTGAAGAACGGGCCATGATAGAAGCCCCAACCTCCAAGAAAGACGACCAGTAGTAGAGCGCCGCTCGCCATCGACGCTCCCACGCTGCGGGGCTTTACCGGCCGCTTGGCCACCAAACCGACGGAAATCACTGCACAGAGAAGAGCAACAATGAGGCCCACCTCGCCGGCTCGCCGCTGTGCCGCCAGCACCGCCGAGCTGGGAACGATCTCACAGCGATCAAGACCGGATGGGTCAAGCGAGAGGACAACGAAGAAGGCGACGATCTGGGCGCCGATTCCGACAACAAGCCACGTAGCCCGGCAGCAGACAACCTTGATCACCATTCGAGTTGTTAGTACTTCCAGTTGCACGGGTGAGGGTCACCAAGTTGAACGCCAATGGGGTCAAACCAGTCATCGGGCTCCCACGACTCGCTTCGGTAAGCCTCGAGCTCCCAAACCTCACCACCCGCCCAGTGGGATGTCGTAGGCACGCCAACTGATCCCTGAGCATGGCATGCATACTGGGAGTGGTAGACGCCTTCCCTGGCAGTTACACCGTGTGGCTTGACCTCGGCAAGGGCCTTCTTGGCGCAGGCCCATGTCTGTCTCCATGCCCCTGATCCAGGGGTTCTAGCGAAGAATCGACCGGGTCCTGAGGGCTCAACCTCCAGTGTGTTGTAGTCCACGCCCGGAAGCGCTGCCCAATCGGGCCCCATTTCCACTCGAACGGAGACCCGAATGACATATCTGATCCAGGCCTCGGACCAGCGTCCCCCCGGACATTCCTCGATACCATCGCGTGGCAAGTCCACCGGATCGGACACACACGCTGTGGGATCGTAGACGCCGCCCAAGTAGCTACCGGTGTCTGGGGGGACGGATACGGGGTACGCGCCAGGCCCACATGGGTTCGGGTCATCAGTGGGACGAGTTCCGAGCGGGTCAGAAGAGTTGTACGGATCGTTTGTTGCGTAATGGTACGAGTTGGACAGAGCAACCGAACCATCGGCGCCGTCGACAGGATCTTGGCTCACGAACTGCCCAGCGTCTGGGTCGTAGTCGCGGTTGCGGAGGTGGATGGTTTGTCCGAGTTGGATTTCGCTGCGGTAGGCGAGGTTCCAGTAGAGGGGTAGGCCGGTCGCTACACCGTAGGGGTCGTAGGTGGTGGCGCCGACAACGGCGTTGGCGTTGCTGTCCGGGGCGATGACCGAGCCACGTGCGTCGAGTTTGTACCAGAGGGGGTTGGTCCAGGCGTTGATGTGCCAGGCGATGCGTTCGTTGCTGTAGTCGGCTCGGAACAGCAGGAAGCCTGCGTATCTGACGTCGGCGAGTTGGGGGACCGCTTGGGTGGTGTCCCAGGTCTGGTCGAGGGCGACGGTGCCGGTGCCGTCGTTGTAGGTGGCTCGGGTGAGCGATCCGTCGCCGTCGTAGGTTCGTTCCTCGACCGTGGTCGCCGAACCGGCGGTGGTGGTGATGGTGGCGGGCTTGCCTCTGGCGTCGTAGTCGGTGGTGGTGGTGGTGCCCGACACCTTGGTGGTGGCCGAGGTGCGGCGTCCGGCGTCGTCGTAGGCGTAGTCGACCGTCGTCGTCCCAGCGGCGGAGGACGCGATCGAGGCGTTGGGGTTGGCGGTGTAGCTGGTGGTGGCGGAGCCGACGGTCTTGGTGAGCCGGTTGCCGCGGGTGCCGTAGGCGTAGGTGACCGGGTTGGGGCCGCTCTGGCCGGTGAGCTGGCCGGCGTCGTCGTAGCTCATGGTGGCCGTCGCGGCGGCGTTGACCGCTTCGGTGCCGAGGCGCCCATCAGCGCGGTAGGTCTGATCCGCGGTGTAGGTCTCCCAGGTGCCATCAGGGCGCTTCATGACCTCGCTGAACAAGATCGACTGGCCCGCCGCGTTGCGGGTGTTGTCTCGGGTGTTGCCGCCCGCCGCGGCGAGGTATTCGTTGGTCTGGAGCCCGTCGTCGTCGTAGGTGTAGCTCGCGAACGGCAACGGCGTCGAGGTCGAGGAGGCGGCCACGGAGAAGTCCGAGATCAACCCGGTCGGGGTGTGGGTGGAGTAGGCGCGGGCGCCATCCACGTAGACGAGCTTGGTGACGTTGCCGACCAGGTCCCACTGGTGCGCGAGTGCCCCGGTGGGGTCGGTGGTGGTGAGCCGGTCCCCGGCGCGGCTGTAGGTGTAGGTGGTGTCGCGGTCCGTCGTGCCGGTCTTGGCGTCGCGCATCTTGGTGATCCAGCCACGCGTGTTGACCCAGTTCGTGGAGGTGAGGGTGGGGAGGCCGGTCTTGGTCCAGGTACGGGTCTTCACGTCGCCGGTGCCGTAGTAGGTGCGGGTCTCGACCCGCCCGGTGGGGTCGGTGATCGTCTCGAGGTTGCCGTAGTCGTCATAGGCGTAGCTGGTGGTCATCGACGACCCACCCACACGCGGCGGCGCCATGGTGTGGCTGGCGACCTGGTCGTCGAGCTGCCAGGTCCACGATTCGGTCCGCGCCGTGGCCGAGTCGTCGGTTGCGGTGCGACTGGCCCGGTTGCCGCGGTCGTCGAAGGTGTAGGTGACCACGTTGGCGTTGGCGTCTTCGACCTGGGAGAGCCGTCCGCCGGCGGTGTAGGTGAAGATGCGGGTCGACGGGTCGGGACTACCGCCGGGCACGTGGGGGTCGGTGTCGGTCTTGATGGCTCCGTCGGGCCAGTACGACATCGTGCGGGTCACCGTCGTCGGCCCCGAGGTGAACCCCGACGGGGTGGTGACGGCGGTCTGGTTGCCGGCATCATCGTAACCGTAGGTCGTGACGCGGCCCTCGGGGCTGGTGACGGTGGCGACCCGGCTGTCGTCGTCGTAGCCGGTGGTCGTGGTGTGATTCGCCGGATCGGTCACGCTGACCTGGCGGCCCGCGTCGTCATAGCCGTAGGCGGTGACCCGGTGCGTGCCCGTCGCCCAGGTATAGCTGGACCCGTCGTCGACGTTGTCGACCCCGGGCTCGAGCGTCTCGAGCACCCGGCCCGCGAGGCTGTAGTGGGTCTCGGTCACCTTGTCACCGTCGTGGACCGTGGCGGCCCCAGAGGTCGTGGTGGAGCCGTCGCGGTGCTCGACCGTGCGATATGGGCGACCGGCCGCGTCGTAGACGAACCCCGTCATCAGCTTCTCAGCGGACCCAACCAACGACGCACTCGCACGCCCCGCCACCTCACTCCCGGAAGGAGCATCCCGCCGATGTCGTCACGCTCGCAGCCTCCGCCTCAACCGTCAAGCAACGTGCCCTCGACCCAGCCTCCCCAAGGCCCGGCCCATCGCTCCGAACACGGGGCCCGGGCCATCGGAACGGGCGTCGGTGTCGACGTGACCCGCGCCGAAGGGCCTCACAAGCGGACACATCGGTCCCGATAGGGTCGGGCACGCTCGACCTGGAGGAAGTTCGGTTGACGACCGACGTGGCAACCGACGAGGCAACCGGCCCAGAGCCCGCGCCCGCGAACGGGTTCGACCTGAGCGTGGTGATCTCCACCCACAGCCGGCCCGAGCAGCTGCGCGAGGCCATCGCCGCGGTGCGCGCCCAGGACCATCCCGGCCCCATCGAGACGCTCGTGGTGTGGGACAAGACCGAGCCCGAGTGGGCGCTCGCCGACGACGACCCGCACCGGCCCGTGCGCATCCTGGCCAACACCCGCACACCGGGCCTGCCCGGCAGCCGCAACTGCGGCGCGGCGGCCGCCGCCGCACCGGTGCTGGGCTTCTGCGATGACGACGACCTCTGGCTGCCGTCGAAGGCCCGCCGCCAGCTCGCCCTCCTGGAGGAGACCGGTGCCGACACGTGCTCGTCGGGTCTCGAGGTGCTGATCGACGGCAACGTGATCCCCCGCGAGGGCGTCGACGGCGTGCTTCGCTACGTCGACCTGCTGCGCACCCGTCGCATGGAGGCCTACATGGGCACTGCCATGGTGCGCGCCGAGGCCTTCTGGGGCG
>CAZIVZ010000294.1:0-4809 GCA_964542495.1 uncultured Aquihabitans sp. | reverse complement strand
CGGGCCTGCTCCACCTGGAACAGGTGGGCGCCACCGCGCACGACGGCGAGCTCGGCACCGGGGATGAGCGAGGCGATCTCCTCGCTGTCGCCCTGGGTGGTGAGCATGTCCTGGCTGCCCACCATCACGAGGGTGGGGAGGTCGACCGCGGTCAGGTGGTCGCGCAGGCCGTCGTCCATGTCCAAGATGGCGTCGATCTGGGCCACGAAGGAGGCCACCGGCACCGAGAAGGCGATCGGGGCGAGCACGGCCAGCGCCGGCGCGAGGCGACGCAGCGAGCGGGGGCCGACGAGCCACCGCAGGTTCCGGTGGACGAACTCGCGCATGCCGAAGGTCTGCGCCTGCTCGGACCACTCCAGCAGCAGCTCCCGCCGCCACGTGTAGTGGTGGCACGCGGTGCAGGCCAGGACCAGCGAGCGGACCCGTTCGGGGTGGCGCACGGCCAGCAGCTGGCCGAGCACACCGCCCATCGAGGCGCCGATCACGTGGGCCGAGCCGTAGCCGGCGTGGTCGAGCGCGGCCAGGGCATCGGTGGCCATGACCTCGAGGTCGAAGGGACCCTCGGGACGGCCCGAGCGACCCACGCCGCGGTTGTCGACCATCACCAGGCGGAACCGGCCGGCGAGGGCGCGCTGCTGCATGCTCCAGCCGCGGGCGTCGGCACCCAGGCCCTGGATCATCAGCAACGGTTCGCCGTCGCGGCGACCGGCCAGCTCGTAGGCGATGCGGGTGCCGTCGGCGGCATGGGTGTGGGGCACGTCAGCTCCTCGTCCTCACCGCCACCACGAGGGCGGCACGGCGTCGTCGATCAGGTGCTGCACGGCGCGTCGGGTGGTGTCGGCCAGCTCGGCGGCGTCGAGCGGCCCGCCGGCGCCCGGGCTCACGGCGTCGCCCAGCACGAGCCGCCACGATCGGCCCGCCTCGCGGCCGAGCACGGCCACCGGCACCACCGGCGACCCGGTGGCGATGGCCGCTTCGAGCCGCTCCACCTCGAGGGCGCCGGCCTGGCCCCGGCCGCGCAGGGAACGAGCCATGGGCACCCCCACCAGCTGACCCGCTCGGAGGAGGCCGGCGATCTCGTCGGCCCGGTCGAGCACGCCGCCGAAGCGGCGCAGCACCGGGCCCACGGGGGCCACGTCGGGAACGCCGACGGTGCGCACGAAGCGACCCGTGGCCTGGCGGATCCCGCGAGCGAGCACCCACGGCTCGCTCACGCCCAGGCGGCGGCTGAACACCAGCACGGCGCCGCCCACCGCGGGCAGCTGCTCGGCGCCCACGACGTCGATCTCCCAGCGCAGCGCGAGCAGGGGATCGACCAGCCCCACCAGCTCGGGATCGAGGCCCCACTCGTCGAGGTCGAACGCGCCACGCGCCCGGCGGTGGAGGCGGGCCGTGGCGCCCGCGCCCGGGAGGCCGGCGGTGACCTCGGCGAAGTTCACGATCGTCCCGTCCCCGACGAGGACGTGGCCACGCGGGCCACGTCGCCCCACTGGTACAGCTGGGTGATCACGTCGTCGGTGTCTCGGGGTGCGATCCCGAGCAGATCGACGGCCTCGGAGCCGTCGGCCACGCCTCCCCGCACCAGCAGCTCCCGGGTGTGGGGCGGCAGCGGGGCGCCCAGCAGGCCGGCGACCGCCCCGGCGGCCCACCAGCCGGGGCCGAGCACGGGCACGGGCACCCGGCCGCCGCGGCGCACCGCCTGGCTGGCGGTGACGGCGCCGGGACCGACCACGTTGAGCGCGCCGTCGTGGCGCAGGTGGGCGGCGGCGAGCACGGCCTGGGCGGCGTCCTCCTGGTGGAGCAGGCAGAACGGCAGCTCGACCACGGGCGACACCGCCACCGCCGGCAGCCGCAGGTAGCGACCGAGCGGGCTCGGGAAGCTGGGGCCCACCACCGGACCGCACCGCAGCAGGGCGACGGGAACGCCGGCGAGCTGCCCGGCCTCGGTGGCGACCTGCTCGACGTGGGCCAGCGACGCGCCCCAAGGGGTGGTGGGCCGCACCTCGGCCGACTCGTCGGGGCGGGTGGGCGCCCCGCGCGCCCGGCCATAGACCTCGATCCCCGAGCGCACCACGATGGCCTGCAACGACGGGCACGACGCCGCCGCGCCCAGCACCGACACGGCGGCGGCGCGGGTGCCGAGGCGGGCCGGGGTGGGGTCGAAGTGGGCGTTGGGCTCGTAGACCCCGAGGTGCAGCACCAGGTGCGGGTCGACCTCGCGCACCAGGTGCACGGCCCGACGTCGATCGCTGGGCTCGATGCGGTGGAACGACACCCGGCTGATGCGCCGGCGCGGCGGGTAGCCGTCGACGCCGACGATCTCGGAGAACGTGGGATCGGCCTCGAGGAGGTTGGTGACGCGCGTCCCCAGCTCGCCGCCCATCCCGGTGATCAGCACCCGCACGGGCCACCTCCGGCCATCACGACGGCTGGTCCTCGGGCGCACCGGCGATCTGCTCGGGCCGCAGCGTGGGGAACAGCACCACGTCGCGGATGGTGCCCACGTCGGCCAGCAGCATGACCAGGCGGTCGATGCCGATGCCGAGTCCGCCGGTGGGTGGGAGTCCGTAGTCGAGCGCCCGCAGGTAGTCCTCGTCGACCGCCATGGCCTCGTCGTCGCCGGCCTGGCCCTGGAGGACCTGGTCCTCGAAGCGCTCGCGCTGCACGTCGGGGTCGAGCAGCTCGGAGAAGGCGTTGCAGAGCTCGCGGCCGGCCACGATGGCCTCGAAGCGCTCGGTCATCCCCGGCAGCTCGCGGTGGGGTCGGGCCAGGGGCGAGACCTCGATGGGATACTCCGTGGCGAACACCGGGTGCCACTGGGCTGCCTCTGCGGTCTTCTCGTACAGCTCCAGGATGAGCTTTCCGGGGCCGTAGTGGTCCTGCCACGGCACCTCGTGCTCGTCGCACAGGGCGCGCAGCTCGTCGACGGGGGTGTCGAGGTTCACGGTGACGCCGATGGCCTCGTGGATCAGCTCGCTCAGGGTGGCCCGTCGCCACGGCACGGAGAGGTCGAGCTCGCGGCCCTGGTAGGTGACGGTGGTGCTGCCGCAGAGCTCGGTGGCCAGGTGGGCCACGAGCTGCTCGACCAGCTCCATGATGTCGGTCCAGTCGGCGTAGGCCTGGTAGAGCTCGAGCATCGTGAACTCGGGGTTGTGGCGCGGCGAGATGCCCTCGTTGCGGAACACCCGAGCGATCTCGAACACCCGGTCGAAGCCGCCCACCACCAGGCGCTTGAGGTAGAGCTCGGGGGCGATGCGCAGGTAGAGGTCGAGGTCCAGCGCGTTGTGGTGGGTGGTGAACGGCCTGGCCAAGGCCCCACCGGGCACCGGGTGGAAGACGGGGGTCTCCACCTCCATGAAGCCTCGGTCCTCGAGCCAGCGCCGCGTGAGCGACACGAGCCGGCTGCGCAGCACGAACGCCTGGCGGGACTCCTCGGTGACCCACAGGTCGACGTAGCGCTGGCGGAAGCGGGTGTCGGGGTCGGTGAGGCCGTGCCACTTGTCGGGGAAGGGGCGACGGGTCTCGGCGAGGACCGTCCAGTCGAGCACCTTCACCGACAGCTCGCCCTTGCGGGTGGCCATCACCTCACCGGTGACGCCGATCCAGTCGCCGAGCGACAGCTTGCCGAACGCCTCGAAGCGGGGCGTGACGTCGGCCGGGGCGAACAGCTGGATGCGGCCGGTGGCGTCGGCGAGCTGGCCGAACACCAGCTTGCCCTGGCCGCGGCGCAGCATCAGCCGGCCGGCGACGGTGACCTGGTCGCCCGTCTCGACCCCGGCGTCGAGCCCCTCGTAGCGCTGCTTCAGGGCGGCCGCGGTGGCGTCGGGCTCGAAGCGGTAGGGCACGGGGGCACGGTCGGTCACGGGGTTCTCCGGGTCGGGCGCCCACGGCGCTTGGGGGCTTCCAGCCTGCCTGGTGGCACGGGGTCGAACCCAACTCTTCCGGGTGCCGGCGGGGCGGGCGTCACGGGTTCCGGGCGTAGACCAGGCGGAGGCCGTGGAGGGTGAGCCAGGGCTCCACCCGCTGGATCGACGACGTGTAGGGCGCGATGAGCTCGGCGAGCCCGCCGGTGGCCACCACGGTCACGTCGCCCAGCTCGTCCCGCAGGCGACGGCAGATCCCGTCGACCTGGCCGGCGAAGCCGAAGATGGCCCCGGCCTGGATGGACTCCACCGTGGTGCGCCCGATGATGCTGCGGGGCTCCACCAGCTCCACACGTCGTAGGGCGGCGGCCCGCGTGTACAGCGCGTCGAGGCTGATCTCCACCCCCGGCGCGATCACGCCGCCGAGGTACTCGCCCTTGGCCGACAGGGCGTCGTAGGTGGTGGCGGTGCCGAAGTCGATCACCACGGCAGGCCCGCCGAACAGGTCCAGCGCCGCCACGGCGTTGGCGATGCGGTCGGCGCCGACCTCTCGCGGGTTCTCGGTGAGGATCGGCATGCCGGTCTTCACGCCCGGCTCGATCACCACCGGTCGGAACCCGAAGTACTTCTCGGTCATCTCGCGGAAGGCGGCGGTGCTGCGGGGCACCACCGAGGAGATGGCGATGCCGCTCACGTCGTCGTCGAACGAGAACCCGTGGAAGCCCAGGAACTCCTGCACGACGAGGGCGTGCTCGTCCGACGTGCGCTCGGCGTTGGTGGCGATGCGCCAGTGGTCGACGAGGTCGGCCTCGGCCGGGCTGTCGCCGCTGGCCTGCTCGGGCGACGGGTGGCCCGGGTCGTAGCGGTCGGCCGGGGAGTTGAACAGGCCGATCACCGTCTGGGTGTTGCCGATGTCGATGGCCAGCAGCATGGGCGACAGCCTGCC
>CAZIVZ010000293.1:0-4823 GCA_964542495.1 uncultured Aquihabitans sp. | reverse complement strand
CCGAGGCCGCCGCCGATGCCGTCGACAACGACGTGCACGTGGTGGGCGTGTCGAGTCAGGCCGCGGGTCACAAGACCCTCGTTCCCCAGCTCATCGCCGAGCTGAAGGCCAAGGGCGCAGGTGACATCCAGGTCGTGGTGGGGGGCGTGATCCCGCCCCAGGACTACGACTTCCTGCGTCGGGCCGGGGTGGCGGCCATCTTCGGTCCCGGCACCAACATCGTCGGCGCCGCCGGCGAGGTGCTCGACCTGCTCGAGCGGTAGGGGTCTGCGGCGCCTCCGACTCGGACCTTCCGCCCGAACCACCCCGACATACCGCCCCAAACCGGTTGGCGCAGAATCTGCGCAGATTCTGCGCCAAACACCCCGGCCGCGGGCACCCAGGCCAGTGCAGGGCGGAGGTGTAGGAGATGTGCTACACTCGGCTACATGGCCGAGGTAGCGTCCCGCGAGCTTCGCAACCACGCCCGCGCCGTGCTCGACCGGGTGGACGGGGGCGAGCCCATCGTGATCACCGTCGATGGCCGCCCTGTCGCCCGCCTCGAGCCGATCAGCCGCGTGTCGCGATGGATCCCCCGCTCCGAGTTCGCCCGATCGATCCTCGGCCACCAGGCCGACCCGGACCTGTCCACCGAGCTCGCCGACCTCAGCGGCGACACCACCGACGACCTTCCCTTGTGATGAGGCGTGGCCTGGCCGACACCTCCTTGTTCATCGCCAGCGAGTCGGGCCGGCCGCTCGATCTCGAGGCGCTCCCCGACCAGATCGCCGTCTCGGTGATCACGATCGGCGAACTTCGCGCCGGGGTTCTGGCCGCCGCCGACACCGAGGTCCGTGCCCGCCGCCTGGCCACGCTCACAAACGCGCTGCGAATGGAGCCGATCCCGGTAGACGACGAGGTCGCCGCCTCGTGGGCGGCGCTTCGGATCCTGCTCCGCGACCGCGGACGGAGGATGCCGGTGAACGATTCGTGGATCGCCGCAACCGCCATGGCCTTGCGCGTTCCCGTGGTGACCCAGGATGACGACTACCCGACGCTGCCCGGCCTCGAGGTCGTCCGAGTCTGATCATCCGGCTCTACGCGTCGACGCCAGGAACGCGCTCGCGTAGGCGTCCGCTGAACTGGTAGGGGCCTCCGCCATTCTCGTGACCGGTGTGGCACGGGCCCGAGGCGGATCACGCCTGGTCAATCGCCCTCGGGCACCACGGCCGCCAGGAGCACGAAGACCGTCCGGGATTCGGGATCGAACGCCGTGTCGAGCGTCCGATCCCCAGCGTGGTACCGCTCGGACCGACCGGGGTTCGCGGGGTGGGCGGTCCACACCACCCTGCCCGTCCCGGCGTCGACGGCAGCCATCGTGTCGTCGCCGGCGGTCTCGACCAGCACCCGGTCGCCGGTGGCATGCACCCCCACGGCGAGGGCGGTTGCGACATCCCACCGCTCGGCGCCGTCGGCCACGGCATAGGCACCGACCGTGGAATCGGTGCCCGAGAGGTCGGTGGCGGTGCCGTTGGTCTGGTCGGCCACCACGATCGCCCCACCCGCCACCACCGCGTCGAACCCCGGCACGGTCTTGCGCCACACCTCCACACCGGTCCGCTGATCGAGCACGACGAGGACCAGTTCTTGGCGCGAGACGTCGCCGAAGGCAGCACCGCTGCCGACCGTGACGAGGAAGCCCTCCACGATGGCGACCGGCCGCAAGCCGGATGCCATCCAACGCTCCACGCCCTGACCATCCACCGCCCGGACCGCACCGTCGTCGTCGAGGTACGTGAGGTCGGCGTCGGGCGAGAACACCAGCTGCGTAGGCGAGGTCGACGTGGCGCGGCCAGCCGCGGTCGAGTGCCGCCAGGCCCTTCGCCCCGTGGCACCGGCGAGCGCATCGGTCGTGCGGGTGGTCGAGCCCGCGCCCCGTCGGCTCAAGAGCGCGTGATCGCCCGCCGACGACAGCCGATCCCAGGTGCCCGATCGCTCCCAGACGGCGGCGCCGTCCCGACCGCCGAAGGCGGCGACACCGCCCTTCGAAGCCGCCACCACGTGCTCGCCGGCCACGACCGCCCCGTTCGCCTCGTCACCGCTGGCCGACACGTCCCGGCACCACCGGGCCCCGGTCCCGTCGACGGCAAGGGCGCGCAGTGCGCCGCCCCCGGCCACCACGAGCGTGTCGGCCAGGAGCAGGAGCTGATCCGCCCGGCCGACGAGCGCCGACCAGCGCACCGAGCCGGTGTCGGCGTCGAGCGCCACCACCGTCCCGGGGGCGTCACCACCGCACGAATCCACGGCAGGCACCGTCGGGTCGGGACCGGTCCGCCGATCCCCGGGAGCGAACAGCCACCACGACACCAGCCCGGCCAGCACCGTCACCGAGACGACCACGACCCCCAACGGCGCCCGGCGACCGCGAGGCACCGCCAAGGCATCCACGGCTGGAGTCTCGCGCCGAGGATCAGGTGCTGGCGGCGATGGCGGCCGCGATGGTCTCCTCGTCGCAGACCACCGAGCGGGGCCCCGCATCCGCAGGCGCCACCGGGGCGCTGGGGGCCGCCACCCACGGTCGACCCTCCACGTAGTGGCGGGTGAAGCTGCGCATCACGTGCGCCACGCCGAGATCCTCCACCTCGCGAAGGTCGGCGGCGTAGTGGTTGCGGGGGGCGGTGGCGGCGCTGATCAGCTCGAACGACGGGAAGTAGTCGACGAAGTCGAAGCGCCGGTGCGCCTCGTCGGCCGCCACCCGCAGCACCGCCTTCGACGCCGTGGTGGACACCAGCACGTGGCGGTCCTCGTAGGTGGCGATCAGCGGCACCGGCGAGACCGTGAGCAGGATGCGCACGTCGGGGTTGACCGACCGGATCGACTCGCACAGCGCGAACAGCCCGCCGCGCACCTCGTCGACCCCGAAGTTGACGAACTCGTAGCGCTCGGGATTCCACTCCCCACCGTTGACCCCGGGGGCGGTCGCGAACACGGCGCCGTCGGCCCGGCTCCGCCACGCCTCGGTGAGTCCGAGGGTGAACACGAACACGTCGGAGTCCTCGAACACCGAGCGGGTGGCGGCCAGGTGGCGGGCCCGATCGGCCTCCAGCGCGTCGGCATCGGCGAACCCACCCGGCTCCACCAGCGGTCGGAAGGGGTCGACCAGCCCGCCGCCGCGCGCCCACGGGCCCTCGGCCGGCGTGAAGTGCCCGTAGGCCCGCTCGAACAGCTGCAGCGCCTGGCCGACCGTGTACACGTTGCCGTAGCGCGCCGAGAACACGCCGTACTGGCGGGCCTGGGCGTCGGCTTCAGACATGGCGTCGGGCGCCTGCTCGGCCACGAAGTAGTTCAGGCCCGACCGGGCCAGGTGGCGCGAGAGGTGCTGGGCGAAGCAGCTCCCCATGGTTCCCACGCGGTGGTCAGGCCCGACGGTGAACCGGGTGGTGACCACGGGGTCGAGCGCCCCCGGCGGTGCCCAGGTGACGGCACGAGACCAGAACTGGTGGTCGCCGATGCCCTGATAGGGGTGCGAGGCCATGTCAGCGTCCTCCCACGAGCGAGGCTGAGGGCGACGTGCCCAGCGTGGCGGGGAACCGGGGATCGACCTCGAGGTGATCGGTGTCGACGCCGGCTGGGTCGATCGATTCGTAGCTGGCCAGGGACCGGGTGACGAACGTGGGGAGGTCGATGAGCTCGCCCGACGCCAGGCGCCACACGTAGGCACCCGGGAGGTCCAACACGTCGGCCACCGAGGGGTAGAGCGGCCACACCACCGACGACGCCAGGAGACCGTCGGGCAGCACCTGCTCCCAGCCGTAGCGCACCAGCACGGGATCGGCTCCCAGCTGCTCGGCCACCAGCCGGGCCAACTGGACCAGGGCGTCGATGCGGGGGTGGTTGTTGGTGAGCATGAACGCTCCCCGGCGGCCCAGCGGGAGGAACCAGCCGGCGAAGTCGACGTCGGTGGGCTCGAAGATGGCGCGCAGGTCGGCGGTGGCGGGCGTCCACGCCTCGAAGTAGCCGAGCGCAGCGAAGACCTCCGGGGTGAAGCAGGCCAGCACGGCGTCGGGGTCGAAGCCGTGGGTCCACCCCCAGGCGCAGATCTTGGAGTGGTAGGGGCCCACCGCACCCTCGAGCTCGCCGCCGCGTCGCAACAAGAGGGGCGTCTGGTCCGGGTGGAACGCCGGGAACCAGATCGTGGGCACGACGATGATCCGGGGCGACACGCCGGCTTCGGCGGCGATGGACTCGGCCACGGCCCGGGGGACGGAGCACACCCACACGTCGGCGTCGGCGAGCAGCGAGCGCAGGCCCGGAGGCTCAGCACCGAGCCACGCCAGCGAGGTCACGCGGTCCGCCGGCAGCATCGCCGCCAGCGCGGCGTGGAGCCCACCGGTCTGGCAGTTGCTCATCACCACGATGTTGCGCGCCATGCCACCTCGTCGGAACGTCGATGCCGGTCGGAGCACCCAGTCTCCCATGCCGCTCAGAGCCCTTCGACGCGCACGCCGCCCGGGTACCGTGTCCCGGTGCCGGAGGCCGACGTGGAGGAGCTCACCCAGGCCGTGGTCGCCGGTGACCGCCGGGCGCTGGCGCGGGCCATCACGCTGGTCGAGTCCACCCGGCCCGATCACCGGGCCCAGGCGGCGCGGTTGCTCGACGGCCTCCTCGCACGAACCGGCGACGCCGTTCGGGTGGGGATCAGCGGGCCCCCCGGGGTGGGCAAGTCGACCTTCATCGAGGCGGTCGGCTCGCACGTCACCGACGCCGGCCACCGCCTGGCCGTGCTGGCCGTCGACCCGTCGAGCTCCCGGTCGGGCGGCTCGATCCTGGGCGACAAGACCCGC
>CAZIVZ010000292.1:0-4827 GCA_964542495.1 uncultured Aquihabitans sp. | reverse complement strand
GAGCCAGGCGGGGGCGACCTCGCGGACCGGGCAACAGAGAACAGACCGCCGATGGCCGGGGCAACCCGGCACAGGTAAGGGTGAAACGGTGCGGTAAGAGCGCACCAGCGGCCGGGGCGACCCGGTCGGATCGGCAACCCCCACCGGGAGCAAGGCCAAACAGAGGGCAGGGCAGCCCGTCCGCTCCTCGCAAGAGGAACCCTCAGGTGGGCCGCACAGATGGATGGTCACCGAACCGGTGTCCCGCAAGGGCCCGGGGAACAGAACCCCGCCTACAGGCCGACTCATCGTCACCCCGAACTTCACGCTGCCGTGACCGGCTTGAGCGTCCATCGAACCCTGGGCGACCTACGGTCTCCAGATGGTCACCACGTCCTCGGCCGCCCGCCGACGGCTCGCTCGTGCGGGAGCCGGGGGTGCGGTCGTCCTGGGAGCAGCGGCGTCGTACTCGATGTGGTCCGAAGCGGTGGACTACCGAGCAACCTCTGGCGAGGGAATCCTCATGGTCTGGGCGATGCCACCTTCCGTCCTCAGCATCGTGCTGTTCCTCTGGTTGGTGACGGCCCTGCTCGATCGCGATCGCGACCTTGCGGTCGTCATCCTGAGCGTGGCACTTGTCGTCACCGCGCTGACCGGGGCTTTCGCGGTGTTCGCAGCCACCGAGCGCTACCCGACTCTTGGGGCCGTCGGCGCGTCGCCACGCATGACGGCGGCGCTGCCCATGCTGGATGCCCTTGCTCGGCGACGGTCTGCGCAAGGTCGCCAGATACCATCGGTCCCATGCATGCGGCGGACGATCCTGCGCTGCCAGCGAAGCCGGGGCGATCGGTGCGGCGTGGTGCGGTGGCCGCCGTCGTGCTCGTGCTCGCAGGCTTGACCGGGCTGGCCGTGGCGACTCGGAACAGCAGCACGAACGGATCGGAACCAACGAAGGCGGACTTGCGCGCTCTGTGCGAGGCACTCGCCACCGAGACCGTGCTGCCCACCCAGCTGCCCAGCGCTGTGGTGTACGTCCAACCGGGTATCTCCTCCGAGAAGGCCGAGGACGTAGCAAGAGCACTTCAAGCCGATGACCGCGTTGGACATGCTCGCTACGTGGGGATCGAGGAGACGTATCAGGAGTTTCGCCGTGTCTGGGCCGCGTCGCCGACCATGTTGGAGAACGTCCGCGCCGGAGATCTGCCGAACTCGTTCGAGGTGTTCCTGAAGGACGACGTCGACTCTGCCGCCTGGGTCCAGTCCTTCCAGGCCCTGCACCTCGACAACATCTACGACGTTCGAGATGCCGAGATGGAACCGACCGTCCTCGATGCACTGGTGTGGCCCGGTCATGATCCCGACGCCCGCACCGATGCCAGCACACTCGCGTCGCTGCTCTACGACAAGAAGTGGCCGGACAAGGCGGCGGCGGTAGCCACCGCAGCCCGCGCCGTGGGGGACAAGCGGCTGACCGAGGCGGTCGAAGCGCTCGCCGTTGAAGTCGCCGAGCGCCCCCAGACGCCGCGCGTCGCAGACTCGACCGTGTCGGTCGACGTCGCGGCCGCGGCCGCCGTGGTCGAGGCGACAGCCGCGAGCCGATGCCGACAGGTACCGCTCGGAGTCTTCACCACCAACAGCACCCGAGATCGAACCGGCAACTGACAGGCCAGAGGGCTGCAACGGTCAAGCTCGGCAGTCGCACGGTCCTTCTCTCCGGGTGCTGGGTCCAGTAGCGGTCGAACGTCGACGCCTCCGAGCGGGGTCTGAAGGACGAGCTTTGCCGCCGTCGCCTCGGGGTCCTAGGTGCCAACGGCGGAGACTCCACGACGGCAAGCCGCCTCGGCACGGCCATCCCCCATTGCCCGTCCCGACCCCCGACCACCCGGTGGCGATGGGAACCGCGTGGCGTATCATCGGGACCGAAGGGCGACGGCGGATCGCCTGGGCGGGAGGTCCGGTGGCACCGGTCGGCGAGCGTTTCTGTGAGGGGTGCGAGGTCTGCGAGGCCACGCTGGCGGGCGACGGTGCCGCTACTGAGGCCGTCACGTCCGGGGGCGGCGGTCGCGGGTTGCGACACCGCACGTGCCCGCGCTGCGGTCACCCGCAGCGGTGGCATCGCGCCCTGCCCGACGGACGCTCGTCCGTGGTTGCGGCTCCCCTGCCCGACGCGTTGCCCGTCGCGCTCACCGGACCCACCGGGCCAGCCGACGATCCGCCGCCGGCGGCAACCGCGGGCGACGCCGATGTCGACAGCGAGGGCTTCGTCGGGCACATCCGGGAGCTCGCCGAGCTGTACCGGGCGGGCCTGCTCGACGACGACGAGTTCGCCGCGGCCAAGGCCATCGTCTTGCGAAACCAGCGCCCCTGAGCCCGTCGTCGACGCCGCCAGGACCCCGTCGACTGAGGCGAACCTCACGCGCGAAACCAGCAGGAACGTCGTTCCCACACACCACATTCGCCGGGGTTCGCACGGGCCTACCTACTGGTAGGTAGGCTGGGTTCCGTGAGCGCAACCACTGCACCCCCCGTGCCCACCGAGGTGGGATCGACCACGCCCACCGGCCTCAAGCCGGTGCTGGAGGTCATCCCGCCGCACTGCTACGAGCGGTCCACGGCCCGTGGCCTCGGGCTGTTCGCGCGCGACCTCGCCATCTACGGCCTCGCCATCTGGGGGCTCCTGTCCACCGACAACCCGCTGCTGCTGGTCCCGCTGTGGCTGGTGGCCGGCGCCATCGTGGCCGGCCTGTTCGTGCTGGGCCACGACGCCGCCCACAAGGCCCTGTTCGACTCGGACCGGCTCAACTCGGCGGTGGCCACCATCGCCTTCCTGCCGTCGCTGCACGCGGTGGAGCTCTGGCGCTACGGCCACAACCGGGTCCACCACGGCCACACCCTCAAGCAGGGCATCGACTTCGTGTGGCACCCCCTCACCGTCGAGGAGTACCAGGCGCTCAACGGCTTCCAGCGGGCCCGGCACCGCCTCGAGTGGGGGCCCTTCGGTGCCGGCGCCTACTACTTCCGCGAGGTCTGGCTGAACAAGATGGTGCGCTTCGCGCCGCCGGCCCGCTGGGCCAAGGCGATGCGCCGCGACCAGGCCATCGTGGCCGCCTTCGCCCTCGGCACCCTCGTGGCCCTGGTGGCCACCAACGGCCCGATCGGCCTGTGGATGTGGACCAAGGTCGTGGTGATCCCGTTCCTGCTGTTCTGCCAGGCCATCGGCTGGGTGGTGCACGTCCAGCACATCGCCCCCGACATCCGCTGGTGGACCCGCCGGGAGTGGAACCGCTTCCGCGGCCAGGTGGAGGGCACCACCATCTTGTGGGGTCCGCCGGGCTGGGACCTCCTGTTCCACTGGATCATGGTCCACATCCCCCACCACGTGGACATGGCCATCCCCTGCTACCGGCTGCCCGAGGCGGCCCGGGCCATCGCCCTGGCCTTCCCCGACGAGGTCGACGAGCGCCCCATCCGCGTCGAGGACTACGTGGCCGCCACCCGGGCCTGCAAGCTCTACGACTGGGAGGCCGGGCACTGGGTCGGCTACCCGTCCGCCCGCACCGCCTGAGCGACGCGGCCCGAGCAAGGCTCAGCGCGGGCCCACCGTCATGATCTCGGTGATGGCGGCCCGGTCGGCCCGCGACGGCAGGCCCCAGCCGGGGTCGTAGGCGAACAGCTCCTCGAGGCGCACGGCCTTGAGGTCGACGTCGAGCAGCTCGAGCTGTTCGGCGGTGACCAGGCCGGGGTGGGCGTGGCCGCAGGTGCGACCGAGCGACTCCAGCTCGAAGCGCAACGTGGCCAGGTACGACGCCACCCGGACCGCCTTCGACGACGGGTCGAGGCCCCGCTCGAGCCAGGGCGACTGGGTGGCCACGCCGGTGGGGCAGCGCCCGGTGTGGCAGCGCTGGGCCTGCACGCAGCCGAGGGCGAACATGGCCGTGCGGCCCACGTTGACCAGGTCGCACCCGAGCGCCAGGGCCAGCAGCGCGTTCTCGGGGATGCCGAGCTTGCCCGAGCCCACGAACACCACCTGCTCGTGCAGCCCGGTCTCGGCGAAGGCCCGGTACACGCGGGGGAACCCCCACTTGAACGGCAGGGCCACGTGGTCGCTGTAGACGAGCGGGGCGGCGCCGGTGCCGCCCTCGCCGCCGTCGACGGTCACGAAGTCGACCCCCCGGCCGCTGGCGGCCATCTCGCTCACGAGGTCGCGCCAGAAGGCGTCCTCGCCCACCGCCGACTTGATCCCCACCGGCAGGCCCGTCGCCTGGGCGATGGCCTCGACCACGTCGAGCATCGAGTCGACGTCGCGGAACGCCGTGTGCGCCGAGGGGCTCTTGCAGTCGACGCCCACCGGGATGCCGCGGATGGCGGCGATCTCGGGGGTGACCTTGGCGCCCGGGAGCATGCCGCCCATGCCCGGCTTGGCCCCCTGGCTCAACTTGAGCTCGATGGCGCGGATCTGGGGCGTGGCCTCCACCCGGTCGACCAGGCGGGCCAGGTCGAACCGGCCGTCGTCGGTGCGGCAGCCGAAGTAGCCGGTGCCGATCTGCCAGACCAGGTCGCCACCTTGGAGGTGGTAGGTGGACACGCCGCCCTCGCCGGTGGTGTGCAGCACCCCGGCCAGCGCGGCCCCACGGTTCAGCGCCGACACCGCGGCGCCGCTGAGGGAGCCGAAGCTCATCGCCGAGATGTTCACGATCGACGACGGGCGGAAGGCGCGGGCGCGCCCCCGGGCCGCGCCGAGCACCTTGGCGCAGGGCAGGGGCCGGTCTGGATCGGGGTGGGCCGGGTCGTCGGCCGGGGCGGGCACGGGGAACGCCGCGTGCTTGGCGATGACGTAGTTGTGCACCC
>CAZIVZ010000291.1:0-4848 GCA_964542495.1 uncultured Aquihabitans sp. | reverse complement strand
CGGGCGCAACACGGAGAGGTGCCGGAGTCAGGCCGATCGGGCCTCCCTGCTAAGGAGGTGACGGGTCAAACCGTCCGTGGGTTCAAATCCCACCCTCTCCGCCGCACCTGGCTTCTGGGCCAGGACCGGAACCCGCCCGCCGCTCCGGTGGGCGGGTTCCGGCGCACGTCGGGCGCCGTTGCCGTAGCGTCACGCCAGGCGGCCGGGGCAGTGGCCTCGGCCTCGCGGGGGAGGTGTGGCTCATGGCCAACCGTCGTGCACGTTCGGTCCTCGCTGCGCTCAGCGCGCTGGCGGTACTCGTCGCCGCCGGGTGCGACAAGACCGAGACCAGGCCCACGCCGGCCGACACCTACGTCGACGCCGACACGCCGACGGTCGCCTACGGCACGGCCACCCAGCTCTTCGTGGACGCATCGCCCCAGCGCCAGGCGTTCCTCCAGTTCGACCTGAGCGATGTGGCCAACACGGTGGTGGAGGCCCGGCTCCGGCTGCACGTGTCCGACACGGCCAACGCCGCCAGCCCCGACGGTGGCCAGGTGGCGGCGGTGACGCCGTCGTCGTGGTCCGAGGCCACCCTCACCTACGGCGACCGGCCCATCACCTGGGGGCCGACGGTCGCCGAGATCGGGGCGGTGACGGCCAACACGTGGGTGGAGGTGTCGGTCACGCCGGCGGTCACCCCGGGGGGCGTGGTCACCCTGGGCATCCGCTCGTCGAACACCGACGGCGCCACCTATGACAGCCGCGAGGCGGGGGCCAACGCCCCGCAGCTCGTCCTGACCACCGGAGCGGCCCGCGAACCGGTGGTGGGCACCACGATCGCCGCCGTGGGCGACATGGTCTGCGGCCCGGGCGGCGCCGTCACCGCCACCACCTGCCGCCAGGTCCAGGTGTCCGACGACCTGCTGGCCGACACCGCGGTGACCCAGCTGCTCGCCCTCGGTGACCTCCAGTACGAGGTCGGGGCGCTGTCCGCGTTCCAGACCGCCTACGAGGTGAGCTACGGCCGGCTGAAGCCGATCACCAAGCCGGTGGTGGGCAACCACGAGTACGGCACCGGCGGGGCGGCGGGCTACTACACCTACTTCGGCGCCGCCGCCGGCGATCCGGCGAAGGGGTACTACAGCTACGACGTCGGCACGTCGTGGCACGTGGTGGTGCTCAACAGCAACTGCACGATCGTGTCGTGCGCCACCGGCTCCACCCAGGAGCAGTGGCTGCGGACCGACCTGGCGGCCAACGCTCGGCCCTGCGTCCTGGCGGCGTGGCACCACCCCCGGTTCACGTCGAGCCTGAACCACAGCAACGACCCCACGGTGGCCCCGTTCTGGAACGCCCTGCAGGACCACGGTGCCGACATCGTGTTGAACGGGCACGTCCACAACTACGAGCGGTTCGGCCCGCAGCTGCCGACCGGCGTGGCCGATCCCCTCGGCATCCGCCAGTTCACGGTGGGCACCGGCGGCAGGAGCCAGTACGGGTTCGCCGCGGCCCAGCCCAACAGCGTCGTGCGGCTGCGTCCGTTCGGCTACCTGAAGCTGGTCCTCGGCGATCCCCACTACTCGTGGCAGTTCACCGACGAGTCGGGCGACGTCCTCGACTCGGGCTCGAGCACGTGCCACTGACTCGAGCACGTGTCACCGACCGGTCGTAGCGTTGTGGCATGGCCATCACCTCGGGGTTCAACCACGTTGCCACGCTGACCACCGATCTCGACCGCTTCACCGCTTGGTACGGCGAGGTGTTCGGCGCCGAGGTCACCTTCGAGATGGCGGCCGAGGGCGACCACCCGCGCATGTCGATCGTCGACCTCGGTGGCGGTGGCGCGCTGAACGTGTTCGAGGTGCCGGCCGAGGCGCTCATCGGGGAGCGGCGCACCATCGGCGCTCGCGGCGCCATCGACCACTTCGGCATCGCCGTGGCCGACCTGGCCACCCTCGAACAGGTGCGGGATCGCCTGGTGGCGGTGGGTGCCGACATCGGCGAGATCCAGAGGCTCGGGGGCGAGTGGTCGCTGTTCTTCCGCGACGTCGACGGCATGGAGCTCGAGGTGTGCGCCCGGGTGTGATCCGGCGATCGGGCGTGATCGGGTGATCCGGCGCCCCGTACGACCGTGTCGGTCTGGTGGTCGTTCGTCACAGTCGGGTGTCGAATATTGCGGTTGCGTTACTGAGGCCGTCTAGAGTTGCTCCGTCATCCCGTCCGCTCGTCGAACGGCACCTCCCCCGAGTTGCCTCCGACGAGCCTGCCGCCGGGTCCGCCGTCCACCGAGACGTGAACGGACCCCCGGCCGACGGGCCCTCGATCAAGGAGCAACCTTCTGTGAGCAGCCCCGAGAACACCGCGACCGACCAGGACCAGCCGGTCTCGAGGTCGACGGTGCGACGGAGCCGCAAGCCGGTGCGCGCCCTCGGCGGCCTGGTGGCCGTCGTGGCGATCGCGTTCACGTTCTCGGCCTGCAACCCGAAGGTGTCCGCCAAGGACGCGATCGCCCGGTACTGGGGCCGCCACACGGCCTGCGCCGAGCGCATCGTGGCTCGCGAGTCCAACTTCCAGGCTGCGGCCCGCAACCCCAGCAGCGGCACCATCGGGCTGTTCCAGCTCCACCCCACCCACAAGGCCTGGGTGAAGCGGACCTACGGGTACGACTGGAGCGAGCTCACCGACCCGTACAAGAACGCCAAGGTGGCCAAGGGCCTCTCCGACGAGGCGTACCGCTACTACAAGGACGGCTTCCAGCCGTGGCGGACGAACGGTCGGGTGGTTCGTGGCGGTGGTTGCCCGGCCTGACCGGTCGACCCGCCTGATCCGCTGATCAGGCGGGCACCAGTCGTCGGGGGATGAACCGGGCGAAGGCCGAGGAGCGGTGGGCCAGGATCGGGCTCACCAGGGCCAGCACCAGGACGTGGATCGCCACGAAGGGCGCCAGCCGCTCATCGAGGTCCGCATCGGCGGCCAGCGTCACCAGGATCAGGGCGAACTCACCACGTGCCGCCACCGAGAACCCGATGTTCACGGCGGCCTGGCGGTCGAGCCCGTTGATCCGTGCGGCCACGAGGGCCGCGGTCATGGTGAGCACCAGCGTCAACCCGATGGCTGCCAGCGCCGGCACGATCACGGTGCCGATCTCCCCGGGATCGATCGACAGCCCGAAGGCGAAGAAGAACAGGGCGGCGAACGCGTCGCGGAGTGGTCGCACCAGGCGTTCGATGCGTGACGCAGCCGCCGTCCCGGCCAGCACCAGGCCGGCCATGAAGGCGCCGATGGCGTCGGACACGCCCAGCTCGTAGGCCAACCCGGCCACGAGCAGAGCGAAGCCGACGAAGAGCACCACGAGCAGCTCGTCGCTCTTGGCCGAGACCACCTTGCCCACCAGGGGGCCACCCCAGCGCGCCACCGCGGCGAGGACGAGCAGGAACACCAGGGCCCGGGCGAACAGCAGCGCACCGTCGGCCACCGAGTCGGCCTTCCCCAGCACCGGGGCCAGCGCCGCCAGGTAGAGGGCGAGGAACAGGTCTTCGATGACGATGATGCCCAGGATCAGGCGGGTCTCCGGGTTGGCCAACCGGTGCAGCTCCACCAGCAACTTGGTGACGATGGCCGACGACGAGACGCCGGTGGCCCCGGCCACGATGAGGGCCTCGCTGGTGCCCCAGCCGAGGGCGAGACCGAACAGGAGGCCGCCGCCCACGTTCAGGCCCAGGTAGATCCCAGCCGAAGCGAGCAGGCGCGTGCCGCCGCTGGTCAGGTCGTCGACCGAGAACTCCACCCCCAGGTAGAAGAGGAGGAAGATCAGGCCGAACGCGGCAAGCAGCTCCAGCTCCTCGGGGTGCTCGAACAGCACCGGACCGGGGGTGTTGGGGCTGACGAGGATGCCGGCCGCGACGAACAGCGGGATGGTGGGCAGGCCCACGCGGGCACCGGCGCGCGCCAGCAGGCCGCTCAGCAGGAACGCCACGCCGAGGACGATCAGCTCGCGCCCCATCAGCGGCCATCCACCAGGTAGCGCTCGAGGGCGTCACGGTCCTCGGTCCGACAGGCCACCACCAGCTCGTCACCCGCGGCGAGGCGTTGCTGGGGGTCGGGATCCACCACCGGCAGCGATCCCCGGAGGATGGCCACGATCGTCACGCCGGTGCGGCGCCGGATGGCGAGCTCTTCGATCGATCGGCCGACGGCGTGGGCACCAGGGGGCACCGTGATCCAGTCGAACTCGAGCCCACCGAGCACCGCCGCGGTGCGGGCCAACAGTTCGGGTCGCACCAGGAGGTGCCCGGAGGCGAGCGAGCCCAGGGCGCGGGCCTCGATGGGGCCGAGGATGGTGACGTGGGCTCCATGGTGCAGCTCGAGCGTGCCGTCCTTGCGGCGGATCACGCTGACGGTGGCGCCGTCCTCGTCGAGCAGATCGAGCCGGTGGCCGACGCCGGGGAGGCGGGTAGCGGCCGGGTCAGGTCCAGGTGGTCGCTCCATCGGGGGAGGCTATCGGGGCAGGTCCGGTGTCGGCTGTCGGCCATCATCTACCCATGACCGACGCCCCGCTGTTGATCGCCGATGACGCCCGGGTGAGGACGCTCACCCTCAACCGGCCCGAGGCGCTCAACGCCTGCAACGAGGCCCTCTACGACGCCCTCACCGACGGCCTGCTCGACGCCGCCGACGACCCGTCGGTGGCCGTGGTCCTGCTCACCGGCGCCGGTCGGGCGTTCTGTGCCGGCACCGACCTGGTGGAGATGGCGTCTCGGGTGATGGACCCCGACTCCTACGTGGAGGGCAAGCACGGCTTCCTCGGCCTCATCGACGCCCTCGTGGCCTTCCCCAAGCCGCTGGTGGTGGCCGTCAACGGTCTGG
>CAZIVZ010000290.1:0-4861 GCA_964542495.1 uncultured Aquihabitans sp. | reverse complement strand
GCCAGCCGCCGTAGACCCACTTGAAGACCGGGGCGAACACCAGCAGCATCCACACCGGGGCGAAGATCGCCCAGGCGGAGAACTTCATGCGGTCGGCCACGGCGCCCGAGATGAGCGCCGGCGTGATCACCGCGAACATCCCGAGGAACGTCAGGATGATGAGGTCCGTGCCACCGGTCTCACCGGAGATGCCCAGCCCGTGGAGGAAGGCGAAGTCGAGGCTCCCGATGAACTTCTTGTCGAAGTCGGCCGCGTTGGCGCCGGCGATGGAGTAGCCGACGACCGCCCACAACACGGGGATCGTGAGCAGGCACCAGAAGTTCATCATCAGCATGTTCAGGACGTTCTTCGTCCGATCCATGCCTCCGTAGAACAGGGCCAGGCCCGGTGTCATGAACAGCACGAGCGCCGCGGAGATCATCACCCACGCTGCGTCACCTGTATCCATCTGGAACTCCGTTGGTGTCGTCGGTCTGTCGGACGGGCGTCAGGTTTCCAGCAGGTTGTTTCGTGGGTGTTTCCGCGGTCTTGCGTGCTGACGACGGGTAGCGCCGGGGTGGCCGGGGCGTCTCCCTGGCCGGGCGCATGGCCTGCCGTAAGTGATATGTTCGAGCAGATGGAACGGGCAGGGCTGCGGTCGGCACGTCGAGCGAGCGGACTGACGCTGGCTCGCCTCGCACGCGCGGTCGGAACGTCGGCGACGAACGTCTCCGCCTACGAACGCGGGGCGAAGCGGCCCAGCGCGGCGACGCTCGCCCGCCTCGTCGCCGCCATCGACGCCGGCGGCGACAGTCCCATCTTCGGGCGCGATCTCGTCACCGTCCCTGCCGCCGCGGCTGCGATCCGCCTCGGCCTCCGCAACGACTGGAAGACCGCGGACCTGCTTCGGATCATCCGAGAGATGCGCGCCAACGCGAAGCACCTCGTCGATGACGCCGACCGAGACGCGTTCTACGCCAAGCCGTCCACCACTGGCGATCGGCGTTGGGACTCCATGCTCGCGGCGGTCACCGAGATGGACGCTCTGCGGGCCGGCCGTCACGTCCCGACGTGGGCCCGTGGTCACGACCTGCCACAGATGTGGTTCGTCGGTTCCGCTCCGAGTCTGCACGCCCACTCGCTGGTCAACAGCCCGTCGTCACTCGCCGCCCGCGGGATCGTGCTCGATGCCGCCGCCCTGGAGTCCGTGTGAGCAGCGACAGCCCGCTCCTCGACGGCGACCAGATCCGTGAGCTCCTCACCCAGCTCGGGGCCCGGCTCGCCGACCGGGGGCTCTCCGCTCGGCTGTTCCTCGTCGGTGGGGGTGCGCTGGCACTCGCCTACAACGCCCGGCGAGCGACCAGAGACCTCGACGCCGTGTTCGAGCCGAAGGCCGAGGTCTACGCCGAAGCCAGGCGGATGGCCGAAGAGCGCGGTCTGCCGGATGACTGGCTGAACGACGGGGTGAAGGGCCTGTTGCCCGACCGCTCCGAGATCGAGGTCGGGAGCCACTTCGAGTCGCCGGGGATCTCGGTCGAGGTGGCGAGCGCCGAGTACCTGTTCGCGATGAAGGCATCGGCAGCTCGAGACGAGGTCGATGCCGACGACCTCCGGTTCCTCGCGGACCACCTCGGTCTCACCAGCGCCCGAGAGGCCATCGAGCTCGTCGAGCGCTTCTACTCGCCGCACCGCCTCAAACCGGTGTCCCAGTACCTCATCGAGGACGTGTTCGCCCAGATCGCCGCCCAGCGTGGACCGGGGCTCGACCTGGCCGGCGCTGGGCCGAGCCGTCCCGAGCGCGATGGTGACGGTCGAGTCCGGCCGTACCGGCGCAAGGACGGCACACCGGTGAAGGGCCACCATCGCCGGAAGCGGTAGCGAGGCTCTCGGGCTCGACCGGCGGAGCTTCTTCGCTCACCGAAGCGGCAGGGTGATCGACAGGCGGCGGACCGTCACCGTGGCCGGGACGGAGCTGGGCTGGAGGTACGGCGAGTCGTTGGCGGTGACCTCCACCTTCAGGCGGTGGCCCGTGCGGAGCCGGTAGCCCTGCGGCGCGAGCTGGAACCGGGCTCGCAGGTCGGTGCCCTCCTCGGCCACGCGGTAGGTGCCCCGCGTGACCAGCCCCTGCACGGACCGGTCGGGCGCCACGTCCCAGACCCGCACCGACAGCGGCACGTCGGCGCCGGTCGCGTCGAAGCGCACGTCGACCACCGGTCCGCCGAGGAGCACCTCGGTCCGGCGGATCGTGAACTCGTAGGTGGCCACGGTGGGATCGGGCTCGGAGGGCCGCATGGTCCGGCAGCCCTTGTAGCTCGCCGGCCCGCTGAGCGTGGCGGTGGAGATCGGGTCGGTGGCGACGCCGGCGGGGCCCTGCTCGGTGGTGGAGGTGCGGCCGATCCGGCGGCTGGTGAAGGTCCGGTGGCGGGGGTGGAGCTCGTGCCAGGTGGGGGCGTGGACGTACCGCAGCGCGTCGTCGGGCGACAGGCACCGGGTGACGGTGGCCCCGACGTCGAACGTCGGTTCGCGTGGGGTGCGGTCGGGTCGCAGGTGGTGGTCGAGGAACGCGTTCATCTGGTCCTTGACCAGCGCCCACTCGTCGGTGCGTTCGGCGGCGTAGTCGTGGCCGATGTCGCCGAGGAACACCTTGATCGGGTAGTCCGGGTCCATCGCCAGCACGTGGGCCTGGACGGTCAGGGCCTCCGAGCCCGGGAAGAGGGCGTCGGTGAGGCCCTGCACCCAGAAGATCGGCACCCGGCGCGCCGGTCGGATGGTGATCGGCGACTTGAACACCCGGTACTCGCGGATGCCGCGACGCACCTCGGCGTCGTCGGCGGGGAAGGGGTTGCCGGCCAGCAGCCGAGCGGTCGACGTGGTGATGTCCGACGACGGATCGCTGCCCGGCGGCGCCAGGGTGCCGAACGCCCCGGCGGCGAGGATGAGCCCGGACACGGTGCTCTCGAGCGGCACGCCGAAGGGGACGCTGTGGTTACCGTTGGGGGGCGCCTCGGACCAGCGGTCGGTGCCGCGCCCGTTCGGCGCCAGGACCTGGATCAGGTCGCCGAACGTGTACAGGGGGAGGGCGGCCGCCCAGCGCAGGCGCGTCCGGCCGTCGGGGGTGCTCCAGCGGACCAGGTCGCCGTTCGACCTCCACCGGCACGGATCGGGCCCGAGCGATCGGGGCACCGGGTCTGCGCCGCACACCACCCGGTCGCCGAGCAGCCCGGCCATCGACGCCACCCCGCCCCCGTAGGACCCACCGGTGACGGCGAGTCGACGGCGGTCGGCGGTGCCGCCCTGCACCAGGCCGCCGGCCAGCCACTGCGCGTCGCGGACCTCCCAGCGCTTGTCGTCGAGGTGGATCCAGTACTCGTGGCCCGCGCACTGCGGTGCCGGCGCGTCGGCGGTCATGCCCGGGGTGTCGGGCCCGCAGGAGTCCCGCCACCCTCGGGCGGTGTAGGTGAGGACCGCGTACCCGCGCGACGCGAACCAGATGTTGTTCCAGCGGGTGTTGGGTCCGGGACGGTCGACCGAGCGCACCGTGTCGCTCTTGGCCGTCTCCTCCCAGATCGTCTTGTCGTCGGTGAACCCGTGGGCCATCACCACCGCTGGGAGCGGGCCGTCGCGGTCGCACGGCACGGTGACGTCGACCGACAGCGGGAGCCCGTCGAAGCTCGGCACGAACCCTCGCCACAGCACGTACCGCACCGGTGCGCGGTCCTTGCTCTCGTGGTAGGTGGGCTCGAGGTGCGCGCCCGCGATCCCGGTGAACGGCATGGGGCCTTCGGTGCATTGCGCGGGCGCGCTGGCGGCGGTGGCCGCTGGTGGGGGCGCAGCCAGCATCCCGGCCACGAGCAGGGTGACCAGCGCGGCCAAGCCAAGCGCGCTGCTGCCTCCCCGCTGGGCGTTCACGATCGGCAGCCTCGCGCACCCGGTGCGGGTTGAGCCCGGCGATGATGGAGGCCGTGCCGCCCACCGTCCCACCCACCGCTTCCGAGCACCCGGCCACCTGGAAGTTCGACTTCCCGATCTACCACCCACGGGACCGGGCGGCCTGGCGAGCATGGCTCGCCGCCAACCACGACGCCGAGCGCGGTGCGTGGGTGGTGTCGTGGCGGAGGGCGAGTGGACGGGAGCCGGTTCCCTACGCGGAACTGGTCGAGGAGGCGCTGTGCTTCGGGTGGATCGACTCCACCGTGAACCCCCTCGATGACGAGCGCGGCATGCAGCTCATGACCCCTCGCAAGGCCAAGAGCAGCTGGACCCGGCTCAACCGCCAGCGGATCGCCGATCTCGAGGCACAGGGACTGATGACCGACGCCGGTCGTCGAGCCGTCGCCGTCGCCCAGGAGAACGGGTGGTGGACCCTCGCCGACTCGGTGGAGGACCTGGTCGAACCGCCCGCGCTCGCCTCTGCCCTCGACGCGTCCCCCGCCGCACGTGCCGCATGGGACGCCTTCCCGCCGTCGGCCCGCAAGCAGATGCTCTGGTGGGTGGTCAGCGCGGCCAAGCCCGAGACCAAGGCGGCGCGCATCACCAAGATCGTGTCCGAAGCCGAACAGGGCCGCCGAGCCCAAGGCTGACGACGCTCGGAGGCAGCGTTGTCGAGCCGGGGTCATGGGGCGGTTCGGGCTCGGTTGTGGGGGCCGCAGAGGCGTTGGAGGTTGGCGATGGTGGTGGGTCCGTCGTTGGTGCGGGGCTCGATGTGGTCGTATTGGAGGAACACGCGGGCGTGGCAGCCGGGGTGCTGGCACTCGTGGTGGCGTTCGTCGATCACCCGGCGTTGCCGGCGGGTGGGGGTGCGGCGCCGGGGGCTGGCGTCGATCGGGAACCGCTCGGTGTCGTGCAAGAGCAGTGAGACGAAGGCGTCGGGGAGCAGGGCGGT
>CAZIVZ010000289.1:0-4866 GCA_964542495.1 uncultured Aquihabitans sp. | reverse complement strand
GAGATGTCGTGCACGCGGAGGTGGTCGGGGTGGGGGTAGCCCTCCTGGTCGTCGCCGTAGGTGAGGATGACCTGGGGGCGCGCCTGGCGGATCGCCGCCACGAGCCGGCCCACCGCCTCGTCGAGGTCGGCGTTGGCGAAGCAGCGCGGATCGGCGTTCTCGGGCGAGTCGGGCATGCCCGAGTCGCGGTAGCCCAACCACACCAGCTCCTGGTACCCGATCACCGCCACCGAGGCCTCGAGCTCCTCGCGGCGCACCTCGGCCAGGCGCTCGTGCACCTCGGGGCGGTCCATGGCCGGGTTCAAGATCTCGCCGGCCTCGCCTCCGGTGCAGCACACCAGGGTGGCCCGCACGCCTTCGGCCACGTAGCGGGCCACGGTGCCGGCGCCCTTCGACGCCTCGTCGTCTGGGTGGGCGTGGACGCTGAGCAGGCGGAGGTCGGCGGTAGTCACGAGCGACAACGGTACAAGCCGTCCCGGCCCGATCGGTCGGGTCCCCCTGGTCACCGCACGGCCGTCACCCGGCCGGTACCCTGCCGGCACGGGGCGACGTGAACGAGGAGCGGCTGTGGAGTCCGGCAATCCCGAGGTCTGGCGCTGGATCTGGCTCGGTGCCACCGTGTTCTTCGGCGTGGGCGAGATGGCCGTCGCCGGCTCGTTCTTCCTGGCCCCCTTCGCGGTGGGCGCCGGCGCCGCCACGGTGCTGGCCTTCTTCGGCGCCGACCTGGCCGTGCAGTGGGCGACGTTCCTGGCCGTGTCCGTCGCCATGTTCCTGGCCCTGCGACCCCTGGCCAAGCGGCTCGACCAGGACGGCCCCGTGCTGGGCATCGGCTCGCACCGCCAGATCGGCCAGACCGCCCGGGTCATCGAGGGGATCGACGGGTCCAAGGACCTCGGCACCGTCCTGCTCGGGTCCGAGCGGTGGCGAGCCGAGAGCACCGACGGCCAGGTGGTTCCCGTGGGGGCCAGCGTCTCGGTGGTGGAGGTGCGCGGCACCCGGCTCCTGGTCCGCTACGACCCCACCGCGCCCGGTGCCGGACCCGCACGGCCCGACGCCTCGTCCAGCTGATCCGAACCCTCGAGTCCTGGAGGACCCGTGCCCCTCGTCATCTTGTTGGCGATCCTCGCCTTCTTCTTCTTCGTCTTCGCAGCCAGCGCCGTCAAGATCGTCCAGCCGTTCCAACGAGGGGTGAAGGAGCGCCTGGGCAAGTACCGCGAGACGCTGGACCCCGGGCTGCGGGTGATCGTGCCCTTCGTCGACAAGATCCGCTTGGTCGACATGCGCGAGCAGGTGGTGGACGTGCCGCCCCAGGAGGTCATCACCGCCGACAACGTGGTGGTGTCGGTGGACGCGGTCGTCTACTACGAGCCCACCGACCCCCAGCGCCTCGTCTACAACGTGGCCAACTTCATCCTCGCCGTCACCAAGCTGGCCCAGACCAACCTGCGCAACGTGGTGGGCGACATGCAGCTCGACCAGGCGCTCACCAGCCGGGACACGATCAACCACGGCCTGCGCGACATCCTCGACAACGCCACCGACAAGTGGGGCGTGCGCGTGGTCCGCGTGGAGATCCAGCGCATCGATCCGCCGCCGGACGTGATGCACGCCATGCACGAGCAGATGAAGGCCGAGCGCACCCGCCGAGCCGTGGTCACCGAGGCCGATGGCCGCCGGTCGGCGGCGATCACCACCGCCGAGGGCGAGAAGGAGTCGGCCATCTTGCGCGCCGAGGGCGAACGCCAGCGCCAGATCCTCCAGGCCATGGGCGACGCCGAGGCCACCAAGACCCGGGCCGAGGCCGAGCGCTTCCGCCAGCTGACCGTGGCCGAGGGCGAGGCCCGGGCCATCACCACCGTGTACGACGCCATCCACGCCGGCAACCCGTCGCCGGACCTGCTGGCCATCAAGTACCTCGAGGCGCTGGGCCGGGTGGCCAACGGCCAGGCCACCAAGATCTTCCTGCCCGCCGACTTCGCCGCCGGGCTCAGCAGCCTCGGCGCCGTGGCCGAGCTCTTCGCCGGGTCCGACGGCGGCGAGGCCGAGCGGGCCAGGCGCGCCGCCTCGGCCCGCACGTCGCTCGATGACCAGCTCGGTCGGAGCGACCAGCGCCGGGAGCAGCAGGCCGCTGCGGTGCCCCCGCCGGCGGTGGTCCCGCCACCGCCCGTGGCCATCCCCACCGCGCCCCCGCCGCCGCCGGAAGCCTCCATGCCGTTCGACCAAGAAGCGCCTCCCCCGCCGCTGCCGCCCGCCTGAGCCCAGACGCGGAACGTCCCGCCGACTGGCCACTGGTGGAGGTGGCGAGCCGGCGGGACGCCGACAGGGTCGACCAGTTGCCGAGGCCGCTCCCGCCGCATGTGTGGACGGGCCCGGTGGCGAGCAAGGGGGACGCACGTGCGTCCGGCCCTGAAGCGCATCCGCGGTCCGTGATGGAAACGGGTGGCAGCGCCGGTCGGTCGACCGGGATCGGCTGGCGAATCAGCCCGGAGGCGAGCGCTCCAGGTGTTCCGTGGGCCTCACGGTTTCGGGCACCTCCTCGATGAGAGTGGCGTTTCGGTCCGTGTCGTCGGCGTGTCCACGCCTACGCAGGACCACCATCCTCCACGGGGCCGGAGCCGTCAAGGGTGGGGTCCGGATCGGCCCCTGACCGGCGCCTCAGCAGCGAGACCCGGCCGTCTTCGACCTTGGCGGACTTGTAGGCGCCGAAGCCGAGCAGCGCTGCCACCACCAGGAAGAACGAAACCTGGCCCACGAACGTGATCGCCGCCACCACCACCGCCGAGATGATCCAGACGCGGCGCCGCGCAGGCTTGAGCGCCATGGTGAGGGACGCCGCCACCGCGGCGACGGCGATGCCGAGAACCACCACCGCGGGGCCGACCCCGAATGCCTCGAAGATGGTCTGGTCCGGCTTGGGCTTGTCGCTCGCCTTCTGGGCCGCCTCGGAGATGTAGCTGGGCATGAACGAGACGAGGCCCACCACGAGCACCGTCATGACACCAGCCATGAGGACCTGGGTGCCGCCGGGCACGTGCGCCACCTTCTGGCGCCAGCTGCCCTGGAGCGCGTCGACGTCGACCGCGACGTCGCCGGGGCGCACCGGGCGGGTGCGGCGGGGCTTCGCGCCGCTCGCCTTGGCGTCCTTGGTGCCGTCGGCCCCCTCGCTGGTGGCCCGGCTGGAGCCGGAGGTGGGTCGCGACGCCAGCTTCTCGGCGGTGGACGGTGCCACCCGCGATGGCCGCTTGGGTGCACCTTGGGTGCGGGCGGCGAGCGCCTCGCGCTGGGCCCGGTTCTGCCGGGCGCGCTTCTGCTGGGCGGTGTCTCGCTTGTTGGCCACGGCTCCCGACGCTACCGGCCGGGCGTCCCCCGCCCGAAGGCGGCTCGCCGAGCGTTGGCGCAGAATCTGCGCAGATTCTGCGCCAACCTCGCCCGCTGCGGCCCGGTAGGGGCTTTGGTCGCGTTCCTGGCTCGCCACGAACCACTTCTGCACCCAAAGACCGGTCGTCCGGCGCGATTCGTCCGAGTCGGATCAGCGAGCGTGGGTGCGGGCCCAGGCGTGCAGGGCGATCCCCGATGCCACCCCCGCGTTCAGCGAGCGGGTGGAGCCGTACTGGGTGATCGAGACCACCACCGACGACGCCGCCAGCGCCCCGGGAGACAGCCCCGGGCCCTCCTGGCCGAAGACGAGCACGCACCGAGCCGGGAGCGGCCAGGACTCGATCGGGCGGGCACCCGCCACGTTGTCCACCCCGACCACCTCCAGCCCCTCGGTCACCGCCCAGGCCACCAGGTCGTCGATGGATGCGTGGTGGTGCACCGGGAGGTACCGGTCGGTGGCCATGGCGCCGCGCCGGTTCCAGCGGCGGCGTCCGACGATGTGCACCCCGGCGGCACCGAACGCGTTGGCGTTGCGCACCACCGCACCGATGTTGTGGTCCGAGCGCCAGTTCTCCACCGCCACGTGGAACGGGTGGGCCCGGGCGGCGAGGTCGGCGGCCACCGCCTCCTCGCGCCAGTAGCGGTAGCGATCGACCACGTTCCGGCGGTCACCGCCGGCCAGCAGCTCCGGGTCGAACCGCGGGTCCTCCGGCCACGGCTCGGGGTGCGGGCCCACGCCGACCGCTGCGGCGGCGTCGGCCTCCTCGGCGTCGAAGCGAGCGAGCACGTCGGGAAGCGCGCAGAGATCGGTGATCGTGGCGTCGGGCTCGAGCCCGGGCGGGCACGCGAGCCCGTGGCGGTTGATCCAGACGCCGCGAGCGCCCACCGACTGCGGGGCGGCCACGTCCTTGTCGAGCTGGTCGCCCACCGACACCAGCTCGGTGGGGTGGCACCCGGCCGCTGCTGCGGCCATGAGGAACAGCCGCGGGTCGGGCTTGCGCAGCCCGACGTGGTCCGCCGCCAGCCGGAAGTCGAACACGCCCGGCAGCCCGCTGCGTTCGGGATCGGTGTTGCCGTTGGTGACCAACCCGATCACGTAGCGAGCGCCGAGCTCGTCGAGCACGGCCGGCACCTCGGGGTAGAGCTGCACGAACCCGTGGCGCTGGACGAAGTACGCCTCGGCCATGGCCGCCGCCACCGCACCGTCGGGGTCGGCGATCCCCAGCTCGGCCAGCGCGACGCGAAACGACCGGCGGCGCACGTCGGCCAAGGTCACCCGCTCGCCCGCGGCCTCGACCTCCGCGGCCAGGCGGTCGCGCACCTGGAGCAGCGTCCGATCGTCGAGTCGTCCGACGTGGTCCGGGCAGCGTTCGTCGAACACCGCGACGGCGGCCGCCAGCGACTCCCACATGACGCTCGTGAAGTCCCACAAGGTGTCGTCGGCGTCGAACGCCAGCGCTCGCACGGGCACCCGAGCACCGTACGCGC
>CAZIVZ010000288.1:0-4871 GCA_964542495.1 uncultured Aquihabitans sp. | reverse complement strand
GCACCGGCACCACCTCGGCGAAGCCCTCGATGCGCGCCGTGTGCCCGGGGATCACGAGCAGGGTCGGTGCGGCGGGGTCGGCAACCGCACCGGTGTCGAGCACGCGCAGCCGGAGACCGCCGACCTCGACCCAGGAGGTGCCGGACACCCCCGCTGCGTCGTCCCGGCCGGCCATGGCCCCAGGATCGCGCGCCACCCCCTGGCCGCCGGCTCGCACCGCGCCCATCACTGGGGGGGCGTCGGCACCGAAGGGCACGGACGAGCATCGAGAGGACCGGAGATGGCCATGGGCCGATCGGCCCTAATCACGGGGCGGACCCAGCCCAAGGGGCCGAACGCTTGGATTCGCTCGGCCGGAACCGACGTGGACGGGGTGCCTGCGTCACCGGAACGGGCGGGATGTCGCGCTGTGTACCGAACCAACCGCCGAACGGCGATCGCCACCGGAGTGGGACTGGCCATCTTCAGCGCGGTCGTGCTCGGCGGCTTCCCGTCGACCCGAGGCGCGCAGATCATCTCCAACCTCGGTCAGTGCACCGCCCCGTTCCTCGCCGCGGTCGCCCTGCTGTTCGCGGCCCGACGGGCCGACGAGGCCGCGACGCGCCGCGCCCTGCGCTACCTGGGCCTCTCTGCGCTCAGCTGGGCCTCCGGCCAGGTGATCTGGACCTACTACGAGATCAGCGGTACAGCCGCCCCGTTCCCCTCGGCCGCCGACGCCGGGTACGTCCTGGCCATCCCGCTGGCGTTCACCGGCGTCTGGATGCTCTCGACGCGCTCGTCGACCTCGACGCACCTGGTGGCCGCGATCGACGGTCTCATCGTGGCCGGGTCGCTGCTGGCCATCAGCTGGCCGCTCGTGCTCGGTCCGAGCTGGGAAGCGGGTGGGGACAGCCCGCTCACCTTCGCCCTGAGCCTCACCTACCCGCTGGGCGCCCTGGTGGTGGGCTCCTCGGTGGTGATGGTGATCATGCGCTCCGGAGGCCGGCGCAGCGCCGTGCCCGTGGCGTTGATCGGGGCCGGGCTGCTCACCCTCGGGGCTGCCGACAGCTTGTTCGTGTGGCAGACGCTCCAGGGCACCGAGACCGACGTGTCGCTGGCCGACGTGGGCTGGGTCACCGGGTACCTGCTCATCTTCCTGGCCGCCATGCGGTACCCCCAGGTGGCCGACGAGGAGCTCAGCCACGAGAAGGTGCTCCTGGGGGACCAGTCGTCGTCGTGGCACCGAGCGCTGTTGCCCAGCTCGGTGGCGTGCATCGCCATCGCCGTGCGCGTGGTCATGGAGATCCAAGGCGACGGCGGCGACGACTTCCTCACCATCGTCACCATGGCCACCATCGCGTTGGGCCTGGTGCGCCACCTCCTCACCATGCGCGAGAACCAGATGCTCACCCGGACGCTCGAGGAGAAGATCGAGGAGCTCACCACCCGTGAGGGGCAGCTGTCGCACCAGGCGTTCCACGACCCGCTGACCGGGTTGGCCAACCGGCGCCTCTTCAGCGACCGCGTCGATCACGCCCTCCTGCGGGCGCGCCGCACCGGTGAGCGCACCGGCGTCTTGTTCATCGACCTCGACGACTTCAAGGTGGTCAACGACAGCCTCGGGCACGCCGGCGGCGATCGGCTCCTGGCCGCGGTGGGCGCTCGGCTCACCCGCTGCGTGCGCCCCGGCGACACCGTGGCCCGGCTCGGCGGCGACGAGTTCGGCGTGCTGCTCGAGGACCTGGAGGGCTCGGCCCAGGCCACCGCCGTGGCCAACCGGGTCCTGGCCGCCCTCGACGTGCCGTTCCCGGTGGCCGGCCGCCAGGTGTTCACCCGGGCCAGCATCGGAATGGCGGTCCCGGCCGAGTCCGAGCACCCCGACGGCGCCCAGCTGCTGGCTGACGCCGACATGGCCCTCTACGCCGCCAAGTCCGCCGGCAAGTCGACCTACCGCCGCTTCGAGACCGCCATGCGCTCGTCGGCGGTGGCCCGGCTCGAGCTCGGCCAGGACCTGCGCCGGGCGATCCAGAGCCACGAGTTCATCTGCAACTACCAGCCCATCGTGGACCTGGTGACCGGGCGGATCGTGGCCATCGAGGCGCTGGTGCGCTGGGACCACCCCGTTCGCGGCGTGCTCGAACCGGCGTCGTTCATCGACATGGCCGAGGAGACCGGGGCCATCGGCCACATCGGTCGCCACGTGCTCGAGGTGGCCACGGCCCAGGCGGCGGCGTGGCGGAACGAGGGCGCCACGCCCATGGACCTCGAGCTCCACGTCAACCTGTCCGGGCGCCAGCTCGAGAGCCCGGAGCTGGTCGACGAGGTGCGCCTGGCCCTGACCCGGACCGGGTTCCCCGGCAACCGCCTCGTGCTCGAGATCACCGAGAGCGTGGCCGTGGAGGTCGCCGACCAGCACATCGGCCGGCTCCTCGCCCTCCAGGACCTCGGCATACGCCTGGCCATCGACGACTTCGGCACCGGCTACTCGTCGCTCAACTACCTGCGCACCCTCCCGGTCGACGTGCTCAAGATCGACCGGGCCTTCGCCAGGACGCTCGGCGACCAGACCGATCAGGTGCTGCTCGAAGCGATCGTGAAGCTGGGGCACTCGCTCGGGATCGAGGTCATCGCCGAGGGCATCGAGCGGGACGAGCAGGCTTCGGCGTTGCGCCGCATGGGGTGCCGCCTGGCCCAGGGCTACCTCTTCTTCCGCCCCGTGGAGACCGTGGCGGTGCCCGCGCTCCTGGCGGCCGGGCCCCTCGCCCCCGCCGAGGCGCCGAACACCATGCCGGTGAACCCCCTGTCGATGACCGACTGAGGCACGGCGCCTCGGGCCCTCAGCCGAACAGGAACCGCTCGAGCGTCCCGAGCACGTCGGCGGGAAGCGGCAGCGACGCACCGTCGGCCACCCCGCAGCCCGCGGCCACCTTCGCCAGCAGCCCCTCGGCCTGGTCGCGGAAGTCGGCCTCGTAGGGGGCCAGGTCGCCTCCGGACACGAACGCGGTGGTCAACTGCCCCACGAAGCCGACCTCCTCGTCGGCGGCGCCGGGCGGGACCTGGTCGATCATGGCGAGCAGCGTTCCACCCACCACGGTGGGGTCGGTGAGCTCACCCCGCTGGAGCTGCCAGGCCTGGCTGATGAGCGAGTCGGCCAGCCGGCACGCTCCGACCCACTCGGGCGTCGTCGGCTCGAGGGCGCCCGCCGGGAGGCCGTCGGGCGACGGGTCGACCGTGTCGGCCACGGTCTCGGGCACCGTCTCGGGAAGGGTGGTGCTCTGGCCCGGCCGCGTGGTCGTGGTGGTGCGGGGGGCGGCGTCGGACCCACCGCTGCACCCGGTGGCCGCCACCCACAGCACGACCGCCAACAGGACCGGGACGAGGCTTCGAGCACGCTGCACCGCACCAGCCTGGCCCACCCCGACCGCCGGGTGCGGCCGGTGGCAAGATCCGCATCGTGCACGAGCCGTTCTTCCCCGATGTCGACCCGATCCCCTACCTCGGTCCCGACACCGACGAGCCGCTGGCCTACCGATGGTGGCAGCCCGAGCGCGTGGTGGCCGGGCGCACCATGGCGGAGCACCTGAGGCCGGCGGTCTGCTACTGGCACTCGTTCAACTGGCCCGGCGACGACGTGTTCGGTTCCGGCACCTTCGACCGGCCGTGGCTCGCCGCCGACGGCGACCCGATGGCCCACGCCCGCCACAAGATGGCGGCGGCGTTCGAGCTGATCGAGAAGCTCGGGGTGCCCTACTTCTGCTTCCACGACCGGGACCTCGCACCGGCGGGCGCCACCTTCGCCGAATCGTGCGCCAACCTCGACGTGCTGGTCGACGAGGCCGCCGAGCACATGGCCCGCACGGGCGTGGGCCTGCTGTGGGGTACGGCCAACGTGTTCAGCCATCCCCGGTTCGCTGCGGGTGCCGCCACCAACCCGAACCCCGAGGTGTTCGCCCACGCCGCCGCCCAGGTGGCCCACGCGCTCGAGGCGACCCATCGCCTCGGGGGGCTCGGCTACGTGATGTGGGGCGGTCGGGAGGGCTACGAGACGCTGCTCAACACCGACCTCGCGCGCGAGGAGGAGCAGCTCGCCCGCTTCCTGCACCTCGTGGTGGAGCACAAGCACCGCATCGGCTTCACCGGCACGCTGCTCGTGGAGCCCAAGCCCGCCGAGCCCACCAAGCACCAGTACGACCACGACACCGCTGCCGTGCACGCCTTCCTCAGCCGCCACGACCTGATCGGCGAGATCCACCTCAACGTCGAGGTCAACCACGCCACGCTGGCCGGGCTCTCGTTCCACCACGAGATCGCCCACGCCGTGACCCACGGGCTGCTCGGCGGCGTCGACGCCAACCGCGGCGACCCGCAGAACGGGTGGGACACCGACCAGTTCCCCAACAGCGTCGAGGAGCTGAGCCTGGCCCTGTACGAGATCGTGAAGGCGGGCGGGCAGCCGTCGGGCGGGTTCAACTTCGACGCCAAGCTGCGGCGTCAGAGCGTCGACCGCAACGACCTCTTCCACGGCCACATCGGCGGGCTCGACACGCTGGCCCGAGCGCTGCTGGTGGCGGCCGACCTGCTCGAGTCCGGGGTGCTGGCCGACGAGGTCGCCCACCGCTACGCCGGCTGGCAGGAGCCGCTCGGTCGCTCGATCCTCGACGGGGACGTCGACCTGGCCGGCCTGCGCGCCCTGGTCCAGCGCGACGACCTGGACCCACCGCCCACCTCGGGCGGCCAGGAGCGCCTCGAGAACCTGGTCAACCGGTCCATCGACCGCGCCCGCTGACCCCACCCCCAGCCCCCCTAGCGAATGTGGTGTGCGGGAACGACGTTCCTGTCGATCTCGCGCGTGAGGTTCGGGCCTCAGGACGGTCGGCGACGGGCGGCGTGGT
>CAZIVZ010000287.1:0-4875 GCA_964542495.1 uncultured Aquihabitans sp. | reverse complement strand
CTCGCCCGCTACCCCTTGCGGGGGATCAAGGGCCCGGTGGGCACCCAGCAGGACATGCTCGACCTGCTGGGCAGCACCGAGGCCGTGGACCGCATGGAGTCGGCGGTGGCCCGCCACCTCGGCTTCGAGCGCTCGCTCGACAACGTCGGCCAGGTGTACCCGCGCTCGCTCGACCTCGACGTGGTGGCGGCCCTGGTGCAGGTGGCGGCGGGGCCGTCGAGCCTGGCCACCACCATCCGGCTGATGGCCGGCCAGGAGCTGGTGACCGAGGGATTCAAGCCGGGCCAGGTGGGCTCGTCGGCCATGCCCCACAAGATGAACTCCCGCTCGTGCGAGCGGGTGTGCGGGTTCGCGGCCATCGTGTCGGGCCACCTGGCGATGGTGGCCCAGCTCGCCGGCGACCAGTGGAACGAGGGCGACGTGAGCGACTCGGTGGTACGTCGCGTGGCGATCCCCGACGCGTTCTTCGCCATCGACGGCCTGTTCGAGACGTTCCTCACCGTGCTCGACGAGTTCGGCGCCTACCCCGCGGTCATCGAGCGTGAGCTGGCCCGGTACCTGCCGTTCCTCACCACCACCAAGGTGCTCATGGCGGCGGTGCGCAACGGGGTGGGCCGGGAGGTGGCGCACGAGGCCATCAAGGAGCACGCGGTGGCGGTGGCCCTGGCCATGCGCGAGCAGGGGGCGCAGGGCAACGACCTCTTCGAGCGCCTCGTCGCCGACGCTCGCCTGGCGCTGAACGGCGACGACCTGGCCCGCATCGTGGCCGACCCCGTGTCCTTCGTGGGGAACGCGCCCGGCCAGGTGGCGGCGTTCGTGGCCCAGGTGGGCACGCTGGTGGAGGCCGACCCGGCGGCTGCTGCGTACCGGCCGGCCGCCATCTTGTAGGCGGCCGCCGCCCGGGGAGGCCGAACCGGGCGATGGTTCGGTAGGTTGACCGCCCCATGGCTGCCATCCCGCTTCCCCACCTCTCGTCCGGCAAGGTCCGAGACATCTACGACGCCGGTTCCGACCGGCTCCTCATGGTCACCTCGGACCGCCTCTCGGCGTTCGACGTGGTCATGGCCGAGCCCATCCCCGACAAGGGAAGGGTGCTCACCGCCATGACCGCGTTCTGGTTCGAGCTGTTCGCCGACCTCGTCCCGGGTCACCTCATCTCCACCGATCTGGCCGACCTGCCCTTCGACGACCCCGACCCGGACCTCGCCGGCCGGGTGATGTTGGTGCGCAAGGCCGAGATGCTCGAGATCGAGTGCATCGTGCGGGGGTACCTGACCGGCTCGGCCTGGAAGGAGTACCGCAGCGCCGGAACCATGCACGGTACGCCGCTTCCTGAGGGCCTGCTGGAGTCGTCGCAGCTGCCCGAGCCCGTCTTCACGCCGAGCACCAAGGCCGAGGTGGGAGACCACGACATCAACGTGAGCTTCGAGGAGGCCGTGGCCCTCGTGGGTGCAGACCTCGCCGAGCGGGCCCGTACCGTGTCGATCGAGCTCTACCGCCGGGGCGCGGAGTGGGCGGCCGAGCGCGGGATCATCATCGCCGACACCAAGTTCGAGCTCGGCCTGGTGGGCGGCGAGCTGGTGCTGGCCGACGAGGTGCTCACCCCCGATTCGTCACGGTTCTGGCCGGCTGATCAGTGGCAGCCCGGCGCCACCCCGCCGTCGTTCGACAAGCAACCCGTGCGCGACTACCTCGACGGCCTCGATTGGGACAAGACCCCACCGCCGCCTCCCCTCGGTCCCGACGTGGTGGCCGCCACCCGGGCCCGCTACGTGGAGGCCTACGAGCGCATCACCGGCCGGTCCTTCGCCGATTGGCCCGGGGTGGCCTGACCACCCGCCGGGCTCCCAGCCCGCCCATCGCCCCCCAAGGCTCGTGCAGCGGAGCCGATCAAAGCGGCTCCAGCGCACGAACCTCGGCTCGAATGCTCGAGGTTCCGGGCATCGCTCGGCCGTGTGCGACGATGGGGCCATGCTGTTCTCGGTGCAGGTCGAGGTGTCGCTTCGCGAGGGGGTGGCGGACCCCCAGGGCGCCACCATCGAGCGCTCCCTCCCCCATCTCGGCTTCGACGGCGTTCGCGGGGTGCGGGTGGGCAAGGCGATCCGCTTCGACATCGATGCAGCGGACGAGACGGCTGCCCGGGCCGAGGTCGACGACCTGTGTCGCCGGTTCCTCACCAACCCGGTGATCGAGGACGCCACCGTCTCCATCTCGGCAGCCCAGCCCTCGGGCGCGGGCCGCTGATGGCCTCCCGGATCGGGGTCGTCCAGTTCCCGGGCTCCAACTGCGAGCTCGACGTCATGGAGGCCGTCGGCCTCCTCGGCGGCGACGCCGAGATCCTCTGGCACGCCGACGCCACGCTCGGCGGGGTCGACGCCGTGGTGGTGCCCGGCGGGTTCGCCCACGGCGACTACCTGCGTCCCGGCGCCATCGCCCGCTTCTCCCCGGTGATGGGCGCGGTGGTCGACTTCGCCAGAGCGGGCGGTCCCGTGCTGGGCATCTGCAACGGCTTCCAGGTGCTGACCGAAGCGGGTCTGCTTCCGGGTGCGCTCCAGAAGAACCGTGGGCTCAAGTTCCTGTGCACCACGGTGGAGCTCCGGGTGGACAGCACCCGGTCGGTGCTCACCTCCCAGGCTGAGGGCGGCGCGGTGCTGCGGGTGCCGATCAACCACTTCGAGGGCAACTACACGTGCTCACCCGAGGTCTTGCGCGAACTGCAGGCCGATGACCGGGTCGTGCTGCGCTACGTCGACAACCCCAATGGGTCGGTGGACGACATCGCCGGCATCACCAATGAGGGGCGCAACGTGGTGGGGCTGATGCCCCACCCCGAGCGCGCGTCGAGCCACCTGTTGGGGTCTGAGGACGGGTTGCCGTTGCTGCGGTCGTTCCTCGACGCCGCCGCCGTGCGAGCCTGAGGAGGCGAGCCGATGGGCGAGCCGACCCAGCAAGCACGGCATGGGTGAACCGAGGGGACAGCCGAGGTCCAAACGACCCGGCAGCGGCGACGGTCGACCTATCCGCCAGGGCTCTGAGGTTCAGGCGCCGCGCTTGATGCCGGCCTTGGCCAGCACGGCGGGCTGCACGCCCACCTCGCGGAACGCGGCGTAGCTGATGCCCTTGCGGGTGGCGTAGGCGCCGGCGGCCTCCACGAAGGCCTCCTCGAGGGCGCTCAGGTCGACCGCAGGGCCCGAGGCCGCGTCCAGCTCGGCCTGGAGGTCGAAGCGCTCCTGGGTGAGCTGCAACTTGGTGAGCGGGTCGGCCTGCTCGAGCGCGGCGTCGATGGCGGCCAGCCGATTGGCGATGGTGTCGGGGGTCCGCTTGCGGCCGCGCTTGGGCTTGTTGGCGGCCAGCGCTTCGAGGTACAGGCGCACCGCCCGCCCCTGAGCCCGTCCCTCGGCGAGCGCCGCTTTGTGGTCATCGGTCATGGTGCGTGCTTGCTTCTTCTTTGGGGCCATGCTGAAAGACAACCAGGTTCTCTTTCGTTGCACAAGTCATCTGGTTCTCGGTTGCTGACCGCGGGCTTCTTGGGTGATTGGTCCCCGATCTGCGACACTCACTTGGAGATGTCCTTCAGGTCGGACGGGACGGACATATGTCCTTGGAATGTGCTCGGCCGAGCGGGTCTAACGTGGGCCGCATGACCCAGCTGCGCATCGGGCAAGCAGCCGACCTGCTCGGCGTGAGCGCCGACACCGTCCGGCGCCTCGTGGATCGCGGCGAGGTGGTCGGCCATCGTTCCGACGGCGGCCAGCGCTACGTCGACGGCGCTGATCTCGCTCGCTACCTGGTGGCCCACGCCGGTGCGGCCGATCCCGCGCCCGTCGTGGCGCGCTCGGCTCGCAACAGCTTCACCGGGCTGGTCACCAAGGTGACCGTCGACGGCCTGGTGGCCCAGGTCGAGCTCCAGGCCGGTCCCCACCGGGTGGTCAGCCTGCTCACCTCCGAAGCGGTCGCCGACCTCGGTCTGGAGCCGGGCATGGTGGCCACGGCATCGGTGAAGGCCACCTCGGTGGTGATCGAGGTGCCGGCGCAACCCTGAGGCTGGCCGGCGCAGCCCTGAGGTTGTCGGCCCTTCGGCCTCCGGGCGGCCGCCCGGTAACGTCCAGCGGGTGACCGACGCCGATGCCACGCCGATCCACCGGGCCCTCGGGCTCACCGACTCCGAGCTGGGCGACATCGTGTCGATCCTGGGCCGGGAGCCGAACCGCCTGGAGCTCTCCATGTTCTCGGTGATGTGGTCCGAGCACTGCTCGTACAAGTCGTCGCGCATCCACCTCAAGCGCCTGCCCACCACCGGCGAGGGCGTGCTGGTGGGCCCCGGCGAGAACGCCGGCGTGATGGACGTGGGCGACGGCATCGCCGCCGCCATCCGCATCGAGAGCCACAACCACCCGAGCTACATCGAGCCCTACCAGGGCGCGGCCACCGGCGCCGGCGGCATCCTCCGGGACATCTTCACCATGGGCGCCCGGCCCATCGCCCTCATGGACCCGCTGCGGTTCGGCCCGCTCGACGACCCCCGCAGCCGCTGGGTGGCCGAGGGCGTGGTGTCGGGGATCTCCGGCTACGGCAACTCGGTGGGCGTGCCCACGGTGGGTGGCGAGGTGGTCTTCGATGCCTGCTACCAGGGCAACCCGCTGGTCAACGTGCTGTGCCTCGGGATCTTGCCGGTGGACCGCCTGGTGCTGGCCAAGGCCACCGGCGCCGGCAACCTGGCGGTGCTGTTGGGCTCGGCCACCGGGCGCGACGGCATCGGCGGGGTCAGCGTGCTCGCCTCGGCCGGCTTCGACGAGGGCAGCGAGGACAAGCGCCCGGCGGTGCAGGTGGGCGACCCGTTCGAGGAGAAGCGCCTCATCGAGGCCTGCCTGGCCC
>CAZIVZ010000286.1:0-4884 GCA_964542495.1 uncultured Aquihabitans sp. | reverse complement strand
CCTGCTGGGCACCGTGTTCCCGCTCATCTCCGAGGCGCTCAACGACGATCGCGTCACCGTGGGCGTGCCCTACTTCGAGCGGATGACGATGCCCATCGGGCTGGTGCTCCTGTTCCTCATGGCCATGGCCCCGGTGCTGCCGTGGCGCAAGGCGTCGGCCGAGACCCTGCGCACCCGCCTGCTCTGGCCGGGGTGGGTGGGCGCCGGTGTCCTGGTGCTCGCTGTGGCCGTCGGCGCACGAGGCCTGGCCCCGCTGCTGGCGTTCTTCCTCGCCGGGTTCGCCGCCGGTTCCGCGCTGCGCCAGCTGGTCCTCGCCACCCGGCGCCAGGGCTGGCGCGGCCTGGTGGGCCGCACCAACGGCGGCATGGTGGTGCACCTCGGCGTGATCCTGATCGCGGTGGCGTTCGCGGCGTCGAACGCCTACCAGGTGGAGCGCGACGCCCGGCTCTGCATCGACGCCAAGGCCGGCTGCCCGTCCACCATCACCGTGAGCGGCCACGAGATCACCTACGTGGGCTCCCACACCGACGTCTCGGCCGCCCGCACGCAGGTCACCGCCGAGGTGCTGGTCGACGGGCACCTCTATGAACCGGCCCTCCAGCAGTTCCCCAACGGCAGCCAGCAGATCGGCAAGCCCTCGGTGCGCAACACCCTCCGCGCCAGCATCCTGCTGTCCATCACCGACCCGCCCACGACCAGCGGCACCGTCGGCCTGAAGGTCATCGTGCAGCCGCTCATCGTGTGGCTGTGGATCGGTGGTGCGGTCATGGCCGTGGGCTCGGCCATGGCGGCCTTCCCCGGCAAGCGCCGGCGCCCCACCGATCCCACCTCGGCCCCGGTCCCGGGTGCAGCACCGCCCGCGCCCGAACCCGACCCTGATCCGGAGCCGGTGGGGGTGGGCTCGTGACCGCCCCCGCCTCGGCCGAGACCACCGCCGGGAGACCTCGTCGTACCCGCCCCACGCTGATCGCCGCGGTCGTGGTGGGCATCGTGGTGGCCCTGCTGGTGGTGCTGCTCGCCACGCGCGATCCCGCGGGCGAGCGCATCGCGTCGGCCGACCTGGTGGGCAAGCAGGCCCCGGCCATCGGCGGCGAGGTGATCCGGGGCGAGCCGTTCGACCTCGGTGCCACCGACCGCTGGGTGGTCGTCAACTTCTTCGCCACCTGGTGCGTGCCCTGCCAGCAGGAGCACCCGGAGCTCCGGTCGTTCTCCGAGGCCCACGCCGAGACCGGCGACGCCCGTGTCGTGAGCGTAGTCTACGACCAGAAGCCGGCGGCGGTGAAGCAGTTCTTCGAGCGCCAGGGCGGCGACTGGACGGTCTTCGACGCCGACGAGGGCCGCACCGCGTTCGAGTGGGGCGTCGCCAAGGTGCCGGAGTCGTACCTCGTGTCGCCCACGGGGATCGTGGTGGAGCGCTTCGTCGGTGGCGTCACCCAGCAGGGCCTCGACGCCACCATCGACGCCTACGAACGGGCCAGCGAGGGCGGGTCGTGAGCGCGTCGCCGACACGGTCCGGGCCTCGGGTGTGGCTGCCGTGGATCGCCATGGCCGTCGTGGTGGTGGCCGCCCTCGCGGTGGGCACGCTCGGCGGCGGCGAGCCGTCGGCGGAGGCCCGCGCTCGCTCCCTCGAGGAGACCATCCGGTGCCCGCAGTGCGCCAGCCAGTCCGTGGCCAACTCCGACACGCCGTCGGCCAGGGGCGTGAAGGTGGTGATCCGCGAGCGGATCGAGAAGGGCAACACCGACGAGGAGATCCGCGACTACATCGCCTCGCGCTACGGGCGCGACGTGCTGCTCGACCCGTCAGGGAGCGGGTTCGGTGCCCTGGTGTGGGCCCTGCCCGTGGTGGTGGCGCTGGTGGCGGTGGGCGGGCTCGTCTACCGCTTCGGCGACTGGCGGCCTGCCGGGCGCGCGGTCACCCAGGCCGACCGGGACCTGGTCGAGGACGCCCTCGAGGATGCTCGGCCGTGACCGCCGCGGACCCCGACGAGTTGCTGGCCCTGGAGGAGCAGCGCGACTTCCTCCTGCGCTCGCTCGAAGACCTCGAGCGCGAGCGCGAGGCCGGCGACCTGGCCGACGACGACTACGCCACCCTGCGAGACGACTACACCGTGCGCGCCGCCGAGGCGCTGCGAGCCCTGGAGGCGGCACGCGGCAGCGCCGGAGCCCCACCCGCGCCGCCTCGGCGACGTCGCCGGGCGCTGGTGTTCGCCGGCGTGGTGGCGTTCGCCCTCGTGGCCGGGGTGGTCGCAGCGTCGTCGCTCGGATCGCGCCAGGCCGGCGAGTCGGCCACGGGCGGCATCTCCACGAGCCAGTCACCCAGCCAGCGGGCCCAGGCCTGCATCCCCAAGATCCAGTCTCAGGGCCCCGGCAAGGCCATCCCGTGCCTGCAAGCGGTGCTCGACGACGATCCCCGCAACGTCGTCGCCCTCACCTGGCTCGGCTGGGCCATCGACCTGGCCGTCACCGCCGGCGGCCTGACCGAGGCCCAGACCGCGGAGCTCCAGGCCTCGTCCACCGCCCTCGTCGACCGCGCCGTGGAGGTCAACCCCGACTACAGCTACGCCCGGGCCTTCCGAGCCGTCCTGGCGTACCGCCACGGCGACGCGGCCCTGGCCAAGCGCTACCTCGAGGAGTTCGAGGCGAACGAGCCCTCGCCCGACGCCCGTGGTGTGATCGAGCAGCTCGGCTTGGCCGAGCGCATCGACGCGGCCCTCGCCGCTGGCGGCTCCACCACCACGACGCTCCCGGCCGCCAGCACCACCACCCCGGGCTGACCCACCGACCCCACCGCAAGGTGCGCGTGTTCAGCGCGTTCCAGCGACCTCGAGCACGCACACCTCCCGGGACCGGACACCTCCCGGGACCGGACACAGCCGGGTCAGTCGGTGCGGTCGGTGCGGTCGGTGCGGTCGGTGGGGGGGACGTAGGACACGGTGGCCACGGCGCCGTCGGCCACGCCCAGCACGTAGCGCCCGCCCTTGGCGGCGGAGGCCGGGCCGTCGAGCCGGGCGCCGCGACCGAGCGCGGTGGCCACCATGGCCGGGATCACGTCGCCGTGGCTGCACGCGGCCAGGGTCAGCCCGGACCGGGCGGCGTAGAGCAGCAGGTCGAGCGCCTCGGCCCCGCTGCCACCTTCGGTGAGGGGCTCGACCACCTCGACCTCGAGCCCGAGCCGCTCGGCGAGCGGGTCGAGCGTCTGGAGGCACCGGACGTAGGAGCTCGACCACAGGCGGTCGATGCCGACGTCGGCCAGGGCCTTCTCGATGCCCTCGGCCTGGACCCACCCGCGATCGGAGAGCGGGCGCTCGTGGTCGTCGCCGGCCCAGCCCTTGCGGCTGCCGGCATGGGCGTGGCGGACGACGTGGATCTCCATGGGTGCGCCCAGCCTGCCGCGCGTCACCGCCCGGCGGCCAACTGCCGGAGCCGGTCGACGGTCGCGGGGAGGGCGGTCAGCAGCCGGTCGACGTCGGCATCGGTGGTGGACCAGCCCACCGACAGGCGCAGGGAGCGGTGGGCGTCGACGCCCATCGCCTCGAGCACCGGCGACGGCTCCAGTGACTCGGACGAGCACGAGCTCCCGGAGTGGGCGGCCACGCCCGCCCGGTCGAGCCCGAGCAGCACGCCCTGCGGCTCCACTCCGTCGACACCGACGCACACGAGGTGGGGGAGCCGGTGATCCCGGTCGCCGAAGCAGGTGATGCCCCCGAGCGCGGCCACGTCCGTCCGGATGCGGTCGGTCTGGGCGAGGGCGGTGGCGGCCTCGACGCCCAACCGGCCGGGCTCGGCGAGGACCGCAGCCGCCGCCCCCAGGCCCACCAGCGCCGCCACCGGCTCGAGCCCGGCCCGGCGGGCGCGCTCCTGGTCGCCGCCCACCAGCAGGGGCGGCACCCGCAGCCCGCGGCGCACGAGCAGGGCGCCGGTTCCCGCCGGGCCGCCGAGCTTGTGGCCGCTGAGCGAGAGGAGGTCGGCACCCAGGTCGTCGAACGCGATCGGCACCCGGCCCACGGCCTGGGCGGCGTCGACGTGCACCAGCACGCCTCGTTCGCGGCACCCGGCGACCACCTCGCGGACCGGCTGGGTGGTGCCCACCTCGTGGTTGCCCCACTGGACGTGCACCGCCGCCGTGTGCTCGCCGACGGCGGAGAGCACCTCGTCGGCTGCCACCCGCCCGCCCCGGTCGACGGGGACGACGGTGATCTCCCCGGTCCGCTCGGCCCAGCGCCGCACCGCCGAGTGCTCGACGGCGGTGACCACGTGGTGGACGGGCGCACCGGGCTCCCGGGAGCGGGCGCGCTCGGCAGCACCCCACACTGCGGCGCCGATCGCCTCGGTGGCGCCGCTGGTGAAGACCACCGAGCGCGGCCGGGCCCCCGCCAGCGTGGCCACCTGCTCGCGGGCGGTCTCCAGGGCGACCCGCGCTGCCAACCCCTCCTCGTGGATCCGCCCGGGGTCGCCGCCCAGGGAGGCGAGGGCGTCGACCATGGCCCGGTACGCCTCGGGGCGCAGGGGGGAGGTGGAGGCGTGGTCCAGGTAGGCGCGGCTCATCCGGCGCGCAGCACCCGACCGAAGCCGCGGCGGTCGCCGAAGCCGGCGGCGAACGAGCCGTCGAGCCAGGCGACGCGACCGTTGACCACCACGGCGGGAACGCAGTCGTCGTGGCGTCGCACCAGCCGGTGCAGGTCGGGCATGCCCACCATCTCGTCCTCGGTGATGTCGTCGAGCCGGTCGTCGAGCGCCACGGGGTCCACCACCACCAGATCGGCCCGGCGGCCGACCTCGAGGTGCCCGGCGTCGATGCCCAGGAAGTCGGCGATCTCGCCGGTGAGGCGGTGGACGTCTCGTTCGGGCGACATGAGGTGGCGGCCCTCGGCCTCGGCCCGTC
>CAZIVZ010000285.1:0-4907 GCA_964542495.1 uncultured Aquihabitans sp. | reverse complement strand
CCCAGGGGGAACCTGGTTCGAAGAGGCCGGGCCTTCGGGCCCGGCCTCTTCGCGTCGGCCTCGCCGTAGCCTCACGGTCCATGACCGATCGCCCCGTGCAGCTCTCCGCATCCGGACCACCCGAGACCGTCCTCGACCGCGAGCCCGCCGGCGTCCTCGACGCGCTGGCCACCGCACTCGAGGTGCCTGGTCCCGACCGACGTGCGGCGGTGGCGGCGGTGGTGGCGGCGCATCCGAGGTTCCTCGATGGATGGGCGCAGCTCGGCCAGCTCGGTCGTGACGACGTGGAGGCGTACGCCGCGTTCCGCGTGGGATACCACCGGGGGCTCGACCGGCTCCGGGCCAACGGCTGGCGCGGGAGCGGCTACGTGCGGTGGGCGCATCCGGAGAACCGAGGCTTCCTGCGCGCCCTGCACGGGCTCCAGGTGGCGGCCGGGAGGATCGGCGAGGGCGACGAGGAGGAGCGCTGCGCGTTCTTCCTCAAGCAGTGCGACCCGTCGTGGCCACCGGCCGACCTCGACTGAGCACGTCGCGGCGCTGAACCTCACGCGCGAAACCGACCGGAACGCGGCTCCCACACACCACATTCGCTTCGGGCTGGGGCTGGGGCTGGGGGTCAGGGGTGTTCGTCGGGGACGCGGTAGAGGACGTCGTCGGGGGTGAGAGCGCCGAGCAGGATCGCGGCGAGGTGGTCGGCCACCCAGGCCGGCGAGCTCGCCCGGCCATCGGCGTGGATCTGGCGGAACCGGTCGACGGCCGGGAACGCGGTCTCGTCGAGCGCCCGCACCTGCTCTTGCATGGCCGTCTCCACCACCCCGGGGGCCACGGCGTGGCAGCGCAGGTGCGGCTCCTCGAGCGCCACCGTCCTCGTGTACTGGTCGACGGCGGCCTTGGTGGCGCCGTAGACCGCCCACCCCTCGTAGCGCGACCGCGCTGCCCCCGACGAGATGTTCACCAGCACCCGGCTCGCCAGCGGCCAGCCCCGGGCGAGGCGGGTGAACGACCGGGTGCCGTTGGCCACCCCGATCACGTTGATCCGGAGCGCCTCCTCGACCTGGCGGGGGTCGTGGTGGCGCTGTGGCCCCACCGGGCCGAGGACCCCGGCGTTGTTGATCCACAGGTCGATCGGTCCGAGGGCCTGGGTCACCTCCTCGGCGAAGCGGTCGACCTCGGGTGCGTCGGTGACGTCGACCGCGACGGTGTGGGCCACCGCCCCGCGCGGGGCGCCCGGCTGGTGGCGGGCGCAGACGCCGAGCGAGGCCCCGAGCGCGCCGAAGCGGTCGGCGAGGCCGGCCCCGAGACCCCGGCTCGCTCCCGTGACCACCACGACCTTGCCGGTGAGGGCGCCGGCGGAGAGCTCGAACGCGGCCGGAGCGGTCATCCCTACTCCGAGAAGAACACGTTCTTGACCTCGGTGTAGGCGTCCATGGCGCCCATGCCGAGCTCGCGACCCAGACCTGAGCGCTTGTAGCCGCCGAAGGGCGCCTCGAAGCGCACCGACCGGTTGGTGTTCACCGACAGCGTGCCGGTGCGCAGCGATCGGGCCACCCGGATGGCACGGGTGGCCGAGCCGGTCCACAACGAGCCGGACAGGCCGTAGGGGCTGTCGTTGGCGATGGCGACGGCCTCGTCTTCTCCGTCGAAGGGGATCACCGAGACGACCGGACCGAAGATCTCCTCCCGGGCGATCCGCATGGAGTTGGCGACGTCGGCCACCACCGCGGGCCGCAGGTAGAAGCCGGGCCCGTCCGGCACCTCGCCCCCGCACACGAGCCGGGCACCCTCGGCGGCGCCGATCTCCAGGTAGTCGAGGGAGGTCTGGCGCTGACCGGCCGAGATCATGGGTCCCATCTCGGTGGCGGTGTCGAGGGGGTCGCCGACGGCGATGGCCTGCGTGGTGGCGGTGAAGGCCTCGAGGAACTCGTCGTACACGGGGCGCTCCACCAGCACCCGGCTTCGGGCGCAGCAGTCCTGGCCGGCGTTGCCGAACACGGCCATGGGGGTGTCGGCGGCGGCGGCGGACACGTCGGCGTCGGCGAAGACCACGGCGGCGGACTTGCCGCCCAGCTCGAGCGACACCCGGGCGATGTGGTCGGCCGAGGCCTTGAGGATGGAGGCCCCGGTGGTGGTCTCGCCGGTGAAGGAGACCTTGGCGGTGCGAGGGTCGGCCACCAGGGCGTCGCCGATGGTGCCCCCCGGGCCGGGGAGCACGTGCACCTGGTCCTCGGGGATGCCGGCCTCGACCAGGAGGTCGCCCAACAGGAGTGCGGTGAGCGGCGTGAGCGACGCCGGCTTCAGCACCACCGGGTTGCCGCAGGCCAGCGCCGGGGCCAGCTTCCAGCAGGCGATGAGCAGGGGGAAGTTCCACGGCACGATCAGGGCGACGGGGCCCACGGGCTCGCGCAGCACCACGTCGAGCCCGGCGTCCTGCACGGGCACCACCTGGCCGAAGTGCTTGTTGGCGGCCCCGGCGTAGTACTCGAACGTGCCGGCCGCCGCGCCCACCTCCCAGCGGGCGTCGCCGATGGGGTGACCGGCACCACGAGCCTCGGTGGTGGCGAAGAGGTCCTCGCGCTCGCGCAGCAGCTCGGCCACGCGGTGCAGCACCCGGCCCCGCGCCGTGGCGTTGGTGCGGGCCCAGGTGCCGCGCCCGTCGGCGAAGGCGGCGTGGGCGGCGGCGAGGGCGGCGTCGACGTCGGCGGTGCCGGCCTTGGCCACCTGGGCGAGCACCTGACCGGTGGCCGGCTCGGTGACGTCGAACGTGGCGCCGTCGGCCGCGTCGCGGCGCACACCGCCGATGATCAGCTGCTCTGCCATCTGGTCCTCTCCCGGTCCGGGCGGGTCCCGGGGGCCGATCGCCGGGCGCACCGGCCCGACCGGGCATCATACGAGCGACCACCATCGGCTCCGATCGGGTGCCGGTACGACATCGGGGAGCTCCACATGGGTCGACTGGACGGCAAGGTCGCGCTGATCACGGGTGCCGGCGGCGGGATGGGCCGGGTGGCCGCCGAGCGCTTCGCCGCCGAAGGGGCCCGGGTGGCCGTGGTCGACGTGGAGGCCAAGCAGGAGGTGGTCGACGCCATCACCGCCGCCGGCGGCCAGGCCATCGCCGTGGCTGCCGACGTCCGCAGCTTCGAGCAGGTCTCGGCAGCGGTCGACGCCACCGTGGCCGCCTTCGGGGGCCTGCACGTGCTCTACAACAACGCCGGGGTGAGCCTTGGAGACGACGACGACGCCGTCACCACGCCCGAGGCCACGTGGGAGCTCACCATGGACGTCAACGTCAAGGGGCTGTGGCTGTGCTGCAAGGCCGGGATCCCGGCCATGTTGGACAGCGGCGGCGGCTCGATCATCAACGTGGCGTCGTTCGTGGCCCACCTCGGTGCGGCCACGCCCCAGCTCGCCTACACCACCTCCAAGGGCGCGGTGCTGTCCATGACCCGCGAGATCGCCGTGATCTACGCCCGGCAGGGCATCCGGGCCAACGCCCTGTGCCCCGGCCCGGTGCTCACGCCGCTGCTGGCCAAGTACCTGAGCGACGACGAGAAGCGCAACCGTCGGCTCGTGCACATCCCCATGGGTCGCTTCGGCGAGGCCGCCGAGATGGTCAACGGCGCCCTGTTCCTGGCGTCCGACGAGTCCAGCTACATGACGGGGCAGTCGCTCCTGATCGACGGCGGGATCACCGCCGCCTACACCACCCCCGAGTAGGCCGGCCCCGAGCCGCCACGGTGGGCCGTACGATCGGCCCCCCGCCACCCGAACGGGAGAACCAGTGGAACGCGTCACCCTCACCCTCGAGCAGCTCACGGCCATGATCGGCGACGGCTCGGTCGACACCGTGCTGGTGGTCTTCCCCGACAACCAGGGCCGCTTCGTCGGCAAGCGGGTCATGGGCCAGTTCTTCCTCGATCGGGTGGCCCGCGGGTCCATCGAGGCCTGCAACTACCTGCTCGCGGTCGACGTCGAGATGAACCCGCTGCCGGGCTACCGCGCGTTCAACTGGGACGAGGGCTACGGCGACTTCTCGGCGGTGCCGGACCTGTCGACGTTGCGCCTCGTGCCCTGGATCGAGCGCACGGCCCTGGTGGTCTGCGACCTGGTCGACGAGGGGGACCGGACCCCGATCGAGGTGTCGCCCCGGCGGATCCTCCAGCGCCAGGAGGAACGCGCCGCCGAGCGCGGCTACACCGTGAACATCGGCGCCGAGCTGGAGTTCTTCCTGTTCAAGGACTCCTACGCCGAGGCGGCCGAGAAGCGCTACCACGGCCTGGTCCCGCACGCGGACGTGGTCGAGGACTACCACATCCTCCAGACCACGCGAGACGAGTACCTCATCCGTGACATCCGCAACGGGATCCACGCCGCCGGCGTGCCGGTGGAGTTCTCCAAGGGCGAAGCCGGCAAGGGCCAGCACGAGATCAACCTCGTGTACGCCACCGCCACCGAGATGGCCGACCGCAACACGGTCTACAAGAACGGGGCCAAGGAGATCGCCGACCAGCACGGGCGGTCCATCACCTTCATGGCCAAGTACGCCATGGACGAGGTGGGATCGTCGTGCCACGTCCACTCCAGCCTCTGGGACGCTGCCGGTGAGCGGTCGCTCATGTGGGACGCCGACGGCGAGCACCGTCTGTCCACCGACTTCCGCCACTGGCTCGGCGGCCTCGTGCACGCCTCGCGCGAGCTCACCTTGCTGTTCGCGCCCACGGTCAACTCCTACAAGCGCTTCCAGCCGGACTCGTGGGCCCCCACCGCGATCGCCTGGGGCATCGACAACCGCACCTGCGGGCTGCGCCTGGTGGGCCACGGCCAGGGCTACCGGGTGGAGTCGAGGATCCCGGGGGCCGACGTCAACAGCTACCTCGCCTTCGCCGGCGTGATCGCCGCCGGGCTCTGGG
>CAZIVZ010000284.1:0-4962 GCA_964542495.1 uncultured Aquihabitans sp. | reverse complement strand
ACTTCTTGCCGAGCAGCGCGTTGCCGCCGTAGCCCGAGCCGTAGCTCCAGATCTCACGGGTCTCGGGGAAGTGCGAGATGTACTTGTTGTCGGCGTTGCACGGCCACGCCACGTCGGGTCGGGCGTTGCCGTCGGCGTCGACGAGCGGGTGGCCCACCGAGTGCAGGCAGTGGACCCAGTCGCCGTCGCCCAGCACGTCGAGGGCGCCCTGACCCATCCGGGTCATGATGCGCATCGAGGCCACCACGTAGGGCGAGTCGGTGAGCTGCACACCGATGTGGGCGATGGGGGACCCCAGCGGGCCCATCGAGAAGGGCACCACGTACATGGTGCGGCCCTTCATGGCGCCGGTGTAGAGGTCGGTGAGGACCGCCTTCATCTCGACCGGGTCGCGCCAGTTGTTGGTGCTGCCGGCATCGATCTCCTGCTCGCAGCAGATGTAGGTGCGGTCCTCGACGCGGGCCACGTCGCCGGGGTCCGACAGCGCGAGGTAGGAGTTGGGGCGCTTGGCGTCGTCGAGGCGCTCGAACGTGCCCCCGTCGACCATCTCCTGGCAGAGAGCGTCGTACTCGGCCTCGGTGCCATCGCACCAGTGGATGGCGTCGGGCTGGAACGTCTCCGCCCACTCGCTCACCCAGGCCTGGAGCTTCTCGTTGCGGGTGGTGGCAGTCACAGTGGTTCTCCGATGCAGAGGAACGGCCGGGCTAGACCTCGGGCGGCGGACCGAAGCCCGGGGTGCCCATGTCGACCTCGGAGCCGAGGCGGAGCCTGGTGGCCCGGCCGGCGTCATCGAGGTCGAAGATGACCCGCTGCCCCTGTCGGAGCATCCGGAACGGCGAACCCACCAGGGATCCGACGGCCAGGTCGTAGTCGGTGAGGTCGGTGTCGCACATGATGATCCCGTCGCCCGTCCCGGGGTCGTACGACTTGATCACGCCTTGCACAACAACGTCCTCCACCTGTCGATGCGGTGGAGGAACCCTAGTGGGACGCCTTCAGGTCACGCACACGCAGGAGGCCTCGCGGCCATACGAGCTGCACATGCGACCGATCGCTGCGGGCGATGCCGGAGGCACTCGCCATCGGGCGCGCCGAAGGAGGCCGCCGCACCCGCCGAACTCAGACCCGCGTGGCCTTGGTGATCTTGCCGGCCTTGAGGCAGCCGGTGCAGACGTCGACGCGGCGCACGGTGCCGGGCGACACGATGGCGCGGACCCGCTGGATGTTCGGGTTCCAGCGCCGCTTGGTGCGACGGTGGGAGTGGCTCACGCTCATGCCGAACGACGGCTTCTTGCCGCACACTTCACACGTCGAGGCCATTGCACCGAACTCCATCGTCTCGTGACATCCAGGCCCGATCGGGCCGGCGGAACAGGCTAGGGGCCGGTGGGCCGCGACCACAAGCCGGGACCCGACCCGGCGCCGGCTCAGCGACCGGCGGAACGTCAGTAGGCTGCGCCGCCATGACGACGCTCGACCGCCTCGGGGCCGACGATCTCCGGCTGGTGGTGCACGGCTTCCGAGATGCCCTCAAGGCCCACCAGGAGGGGATCAACCGGCTGAACGTCTACCCCGTGCCCGACGGTGACACCGGCACCAACATGGCGCTCACCCTGGAGTCGGTGGCCACCGAGCTGGCCGGCGCCGACCGGGACCTGGCGGCCACCTGCAAGGCCATCGGGTACGGCGCACTGATGGGAGCTCGGGGCAACAGCGGCGTGATCCTGTCGCAGATCCTCCGGGGGCTCACCCAGACCTTCGCCACCGCCGGCCCCGCCGAGGCGCCCAGCATCGACGGCGCGCTGCTCGCCGACGCGCTCGACGTGGCGGCCAAGGGCGCCTACGAGGCCGTGGGCAACCCGGTCGAGGGCACCATCCTCACCGTGGTGCGCGAGGCCGCCGAGGGCGCGGCGGCCGCCTCCGCCTCCGACGCCCCCCTCGTGGGTGTGCTCGAGGCCGCCCGCACGTCGGGCTACGCCGCGCTGGCACGCACCCCAGAGCTGCTGCCGGTGCTGGCCGCGGCCGGGGTGGTCGATGCCGGCGGCACGGGCCTGCTGCTGCTCATCGACGCGTTCCTGCTGGTCGCCGACGGCCGGCCGCTGCCCGAGCCCTCCGTCACCGAGGCCGCGGCCGACCACGCCACCTTCGACGTCGGCCACGGTCCGGACGACCACGGCGGTGGCCTCGCCGACCTGCGCTACGAGGTCATGTACCTGCTCGAGGCACCCGACGAGGCCATCGGGGCGTTCAAGGAGGTGTGGGCCGGCATCGGCGACTCCATCGTGGTGGTGGGCGGCGACGGCCTCTGGAACTGCCACATCCACACCGACGACATCGGTGCGTCGATCGAGGCGGCCATCGAGATCGGTCGCCCCACCAAGATCCGGGTCACCGACCTCCTCGACGAGGTCGAGGAGGAGCGGTGGGTGCGCGAGGCCGGCAGCCACCCCGAGCCCGAGCCCGCGCACGACCCTGTGGCCACCGCCGTGGTGGCCATCGCCACCGGCGAGGGGGTGAAGCGGATCTTCCGCTCGCTCGGCGTGCAGCAGGTGATCACCGGTGGGCAGTCGATGAACCCGTCGACCGCCCAGATCCTCGCCGCGGTGGAAGCGGCGCCGTCGGACCACGTGATCGTGCTGCCCAACAACAAGAACATCATCGCCGTGGCCGAGCAGGTCGACGCCACCACCTCCAAGACGGTGCGCGTGGTTCCCACGCGCGGGATCCCCGAGGGGTTCGCGGCGCTGATCGCGTACGACCCCGAGGCCGACGTCGACACCAACGCCGAGACCATGGCCGAGGCGGCCGCCAACGTCGTGGCCGGCGAGGTGACGGTGGCGGTGCGCCCGTCGGTGTGCGACGTGGGCCCCATCGCCGAGGGCGACCACCTCGGCATCAGCCGATCGGGCATCGACGCCGTGGCGGCGTCGGCCGCCGACGCCGCCATCGGCCTGCTCGAGCGCTTGCTCACCGACGACCACGAGATCGTCACCCTGATCGAGGGCGATGGCGCCACCGCGGGCGAGACCCGCCGCATCGTGCAGTGGCTCGGGGAGCACCGGGCCGACGTGAGCGCTGAGGTGCACCACGGCGGCCAACCGCTCTACCCGTACCTGTTCGGGGTGGAGTGACCCCACCGTGAGCGAGGTGGCCACCGAGGCGGGGTCGGCGACAGGCCCGATGGCCCCACCGCCCGACGAGCGGTCCCTCACCGACCTCATCTTCCGGTGGTGGTGGGCCCCCGCCCTGCTGGCGGTCATGTTCGCGGCCCGGATCGTGGCGGTGGCCGGGCTGCGGGCCTACGTGTACGTCGACTCGGGTGAGTACGCCACGCTCGACTTCAGCGGCCGGTGGCGCCGCCCGTGGGCCACGCCGCTGCTCTACGCCGCGGTGGGCCGCGAGGTTCGCTACGAGGTGTGGGCGCAGGCCACCGTGGGCGCCGTCTGCTGGACCGTGCTCGGGCTCTCGATCGCCGCGTGGTTCCGCGAGCGCGTGGTGCGCGTGGCGGTCGTGGCGGCGGTGTGCCTCCTGGGCCTCACCACCTCGGTGACCAACTGGGACACCGCCGTGCTGTCGGAGTCGCTCGCCCTGTCGCTGACGGCGCTGCTGCTCGCCGGCTGGCTGGCCCTCGCCCGCCGCCCGTCGACCGCCGCGGCGATCCTGCTCGCCGCGGTCACGCTGCCCTGGCTGTTCGTCCGCCAGAGCCTCCTGCCCACCGCTGCCCTGGTGGTGGTGGCCGCGGCGGTGGCGGCGCTGGTCACGTGGCGGCGCGGCGGCCGCTGGCGGCCGCTGGCCGGCGTGGCCGCGGTGCTGCTCGTGCTCACCGGGGTGGCGGCGACCAGCTACAGCCGCAACCAGGAGATCGTCACCACCAACCTCACCGTGATCGTGGCCAACCGCATCGCCCCGGCCCCCGAGCGGCTGGCGTGGTTCGTCGGGGAGGGCATGCCGCTCCCGGCGGGGGGGACCTGGGACCCCAACGCCATGGAGAAGGACCCCGAGTTCGGCCCCTGGGTCCGGTCCGAGGGCCGCGGCACCTACGCCCGCTTCCTCCTCACCCACCCCTGGTACACGCTCACCGCCCCGCTCCCGGAGATGGTCACCGTGCGCCGCTCCTACGCCGACCCCGTCGAGCCCCGGGTCACCATGTTGGCGCCGGCCGACGGCTACGGCTCCGCCCGGCCGGTGATCCCCGAACAGGTGGAGCGCCTCCTGTTCGAGCCGGGCGCCACCGGCACCATCCTCACCGCCCTCGTGGGGGTCCTGGGGTGGGCGGCGTTGCGCCGGCGGTGGGCGGACCGGCGGTGGGCGGTGCCGCTGGCCACGATCGCCATCTCGCTCGCATCGCTCGTGGTCGGCTGGCACGGCGCCACGCCGGAGCTGCCCAGGCTCGCCATAGTGGCGGCGGTGGGGTTGCGCATCGGGCTCATCGTGATGGCCGGCTTCCTGGCCGAGGCCGAACTGGCCCGCCGGCGGTCCCGCCGGGACCGCGAGGCGACGGCGCCGGCCCCGGCGACGGCCCCGACCGTCACGGCGCCGACCGTCGCTGCACCATGACCGGGGGCCCGATCACCCTCGCCGAGCTGCACCGGCTCCCCGTCACCCGCATCGCCGCCCTGGCCTCGAAGCCCAAGAAGGTGGCCGGCCTCGCCGAGCTCGGCATCGAGTCGGTCCTCGACCTGCTCACCACCTACCCGCGCACCTACATCGACCGGTCCCGCAAGGCGAACATCCGGGACCTGGTGGTGGGCGACCAGGCGATGGTGATCGCCGAAGTGGTCCGCATCTCGAGCCGCCGGACCCGGGGACGCCCCCCCAAGACGCTCGTCACCGCCGAGGTGAGCGACGGCACCGGGTACCTGCGGGTGACCTTCTTCAACCAGGGCTGGCGGGAGCGTCAGCTCCCGGTGGGCACCGAGGCGGTCTTCTTCGGCAAGCTCGACGTCTTCCAGGGCCGCAAGC
>CAZIVZ010000283.1:0-4965 GCA_964542495.1 uncultured Aquihabitans sp. | reverse complement strand
CTGCTCGGCCCGAACGGTGCCGGCAAGACCACCTTCATCAGCGCCGTGGCCACGCTCCTGCGCCCCGATGCCGGCGAGCTGCGGGTGGCCGGCATCGACGCCCTGGCGCACCCCAAGGCGGTCCGCCAGGTGATCGGCCTGGCCGGCCAGTACGCGTCGGTCGAGCCGGCCATGACCGGTCTGGAGAACCTCCAGATGGTGGCCCGCCTGTTCGGGCTGTCGAAGGCCGAGTCGGTCACGGCGTCGGCCGACGTGCTCGAGCGCCTCGGCCTCACCGACGCCGGCGACCGGCTGGTGCGCGACTACTCCGGCGGCATGCGCCGGCGGCTCGACCTCGGCGCCAGCCTGGTGGGGCGACCGCACCTGCTGCTGCTCGACGAGCCCACCACGGGGCTCGACCCCCGGAGCCGCATCGAGCTGTGGGACGCCATCCGGGGCCTGGTGGCCGGCGGCACCGACGTGCTGCTCACCACCCAGTACCTGGAGGAGGCCGACCAGCTCGCCCGGGACGTGGTGATCATCGACCACGGTCGCGTGATCGCCGCAGGCACGCCCGACGACCTCAAGGCCCAGGCCGGGCGGGACGTCATCGAGGTCCGGCCCCGCCGAGCGGCCGACCTCGAGCGGGTGCGCGACGTGCTGGCCACCGTGGCCGCCGAGCCGCCCCGGATCGACCACGACACCCAGCGGGCCTCCGCCCCCGTCGACCACGGGGCCGACAGCCTCAGCGCCGTGGTTCGCCTGCTCGACGACGGCCAGATCGCCTCCGACGACATCGGCCTGCGCCGCCCCACCCTCGACGAGGTGTTCCTCGCCCTCACCGGCCAGCCGCTCGGCGGCGACGGCGCCACCGACCCCGCCGCCGACGCGGCCTGAAGGAGCACCCATGACCACCACCACCTCCGTCGATGCCGCCACCACCGCGACCGTCGCCCCCGAGCCTCACCGTGCCGCGCCGGGCGCCGGGTTCGCCACCACGGCCCTCGCCACCTCGCGCCGCACGGTGCTGCAGTTCTTCCGCACGCCCCAGATCCTCTTCATGGGGTCCATCCAGGGCGCGCTGTTCCTGTTCATGTTCCGCTACGTGTTCGGCGGCGCCATCCAGACCGGCGAGGCGCTGAGCTACGTCGACTTCCTGGTCCCGGGCTTCCTGGTCACGGTCATCTTGTGGTCGGGCATGAGCGCCGCGGCCGGCGTGGCCGAGGACTCCGCCACCGGGGTGTACGACCGCCTCCGCTCGCTGCCGATCCCCCGCGCTGCGGTCATGGCCGGCCGATCCATCGCCGATGGCACCCTGGTGGCCTGGGGCATCCTGGTCACCGCCGTCATCGGCGTGCTGGTGGGCTGGCGGCCCGACGGCGGCGCCGCCAAGATCGCCCTCGGCGTGGCCCTGATGCTGGCGGCCGGGTATGCCATCACCTGGGTGTTCATCACGATCGGTCTGGTGTCGGGCAACGCCCAGGCGGCGCAGGGCATGTCCATGCTGGTGATCCCGTTCTCGTTCATATCCAGCGCCAACGTGCCGGTGTCCACCATGCCCGGGTGGATGCAGCCCTTCGCCGCCAACCAGCCGGTCAGCGTGATCATCAACGCCGTGCGCTCGCTGATGGTGGGCGGCACCGAGACGCTGGGGATCGGCCACACCACCGGCTACTGGGTGGCGCTGAGCATGGTGTGGTGCGCCGGCATCTTCGCGGTGTTCGGCTTCCTCGCCGTCCACCGCTTCTCCCGGATGAAGTAGCCGGGTTCAGCCCCGCACGAGATCGGCCACCAGGCGCAGGTGGTCGGGCGTGCCGTTCACCAGCAGCGTGGTCATGGCGGTCTTGCGCCACTTCTCGTCGAGCTCCTCGCGGATCTTGTCGAGCGGGCCCACCATGGCCACGTCTTCCACCAGGGCGAGCGGCACGCGCTTGATGGCCTCGTCCTTGCGGCCGGCGAGGAACAGGTCCTGGATCTCCTCGACCTCGTCGCCGTAGCCCATGCGAGCGAACAGGCTGGCGTGGAAGTTGACCTCCTTGGCCCCCATCCCACCGATGTAGAAGCCCAGGAACATGCGCACGACGTCGGCGGCCGCCTCGATGTCGTCGCCGACCACGATGTTGACCAGGTTGGGGATCTCGAAGGTGTCGATGCTCGTGTGGCGGGCACCGGGGCGGGCGAACCCCTCGGCCAGGCACTGGCGGTAGTGGGCGTCGAGCTCGGGCGACAGGAAGATCGGGAGCCAACCGTCGGCGATCTCGGCGGCGAGGGCCACGTTCTTGGGCCCCTCGGCACCGAGCAGGATCGGCAGGTCGGCCCGCAGCGGGTGGGTGATCGACTTCAGCGCCTTGCCCAGCCCCATGGTGCCCGGGCCGCGGTTGGGCAGCTGGTAGTGGTCGCCCTGGAAGTCGAGCGGTTCCTCGCGGGCCAGGACCCGGCGGATGATCTCGATGTACTCGCGGGTGCGGGCGAGCGGCTTGGGGTACGGCTGGCCGTACCAGCCCTCCACCACCTGCGGGCCCGACGCGCCGAGGCCGAGCATGAAGCGACCGCCGCTCAGGTGGTCCAGCGTGAGCGCCGACATCGCCGTGGCCACCGGCGTCCGGGCAGACATCTGGCAGACCCCGGTACCGAGCCGCAGGCGGCTGGTGGCGGCGCCGTACCACGCCAGCGGGGTGAAGCAGTCGGACCCGTAGGCCTCGGCCGACCACACCGAATCGAACCCCAGGTCCTCGGCGGCGGCGATCGCCTCGGGGACCCCGACCGGAGGACCCGCGAACCAGTAGCCGAGCACGAGTCCGAGCTTGAGATCGTCATCTGCCATGGCGAGAACGTAGCCCTGGAGACGAGAACACGTTCTCGTCCATCCCGTAGGGTCGCCGCCATGCCCATGCCCACCGACATCGGGATCGTCGACCTCATGCTCGACATCCCCGACGCCGACCAGGCCCACTGGTACGAGTTCCTCCGGCCGCAGCTGCGCGAGGAGTCCCGGGACCACGAGTTCCCCGCCCAGTACCTGTTCACCCACGTACCCCACGTCGACGGCGGGCCGGACCCGGTGGCCACCGTCTTGGCCATGATGGACCGCCACGGCATCGAGAAGGCCATGGTGGGGGTGGGCTTCACCGACGATCGCGACACCAAGCGCCGGGCTCTGGCGGAGCACCCGGACCGCTTCATCGGCTCGTACAGCGTGGACCCCAACCGGGGCATGGCCGGGGTGCGGGACCTGGTGAAGGCGTACGAGACGCTCGGGATCAAGGCGGCCATCGCCTTCCCCGCCGGCTACCTGCCCCAGGTGCCCATCAACGACCGCAAGTTCTTCCCGATCTACGCCAAGTGCATCGAGCTCGACATCCCGATCTGCGTGTGCACCGGCATCTGCGGACCCCGGGTGCCCTCGGCCTGCCAGGACACGATGCTGATCGACGAGGTCTGCTGGTTCTTCCCCGAGCTCAGGTTCGTGATGCGCCACGGCGCCGAGCCCTGGGCCGACGTCGCCGCCAAGCTCCTGCTGAAGTGGCCGAACCTGTACTACTCGACCTCGGCGTTCGCCCCGAAGTACTACCCGTCCGCCATCATCGACTTCGCCAACACCCGCGGGGCCGACAAGGTGATGTACGCCGGCTACTTCCCGATGGGCCTCAGCCTGGACGCGATCTTCGAGCAGCTGCCCGGCGTGGCGCTTCGCGACGAGGTGTGGCCGAAGTTCCTGCGCGACAACGCGGTGCGCGTCTTCAAGCTCGACCGCTGAGGAGTCCGCTTCCCTCCGCCCGCCCCGATCCCGTACAGTAGAACGCGTTCTAGTTCTCGAGAGCAGGTGCCCCCGAATGACCGACGCGCACGCCAACCGCTACCCGTTCACCATGCCCTGCGGGTGGTTCGCGGTGGCCGAGACGCCCGACATCGCGGTGGGCGATGCCAAGGCGGCGTTCTACTTCGACACCCACCTGGTGGTGTGGCGCGACGAGACCGGCGAGGCGCACGTGCAGGATGCCTTCTGCCCGCACCTCGGGGCCCACTTCGGCCACGGCGGCGTCGTCGAGGACTGCCAGCTCGTCTGCCCCTTCCACGGCTGGAAGTTCGACGCCGAGGGCGCCAACACCGAGATCCCCTACTCCGAGCGCATCAACCGCAGCGCCAAGCTCCGCACCTACCCCGTGGCCGAGCACAACGGCTTCGTCTACGCCTGGTACCACCCCCACCAGGAGCCGCCCAGCTACGAGATCCCCGTGGTCGAGGACATCCTCACCGACGAGTTCAGCGGACCCACCAAGACCAACCACGTGGTGGAGACCGGCATCCAGGAGATGGCCGAGAACGGCGTCGACTCCGCCCACTTCCGCTACGTGCACGACGTCCACGAGGTGCCGGTGATCGAGCGCTACGAGATCGACGGCCACCGCACGATCATGGAGTCCAAGCAGCGGTTCCCCACCCCGCGCGGCGTGGTCGACGGACGGATCGACGCCACCGCCGAAGGTCCCGGCGTGAGCATCGTGCGCTTCAGCGGCATCATCGACACGATCCTCGTCACCGCCTCCACACCCATCCGCTCGGACCAGACCGAGACCCGGTTCCACTTCTACGTGCGCAACATGGGCGACGAGGCCACCAACTCCACGGTGGGCGCAGCCTTCGCCGCCGAGGTCGACAAGCAGTTCATCGAGGACATGCCGATCTGGGAGCACAAGGCCCACCTGGTGCGCCCGGCGCTGGCCGACACCGACGGACCGTTCATGAAGTTCCGCAAGTGGTACTCGCAGTTCTACGTGGACACCCCCGACGGCGCCGACGACCGCACGGTGTTTCCCCCGCCGTACTGGCCCGAGAAGATGGACGAGAGCCCGGCCAAGGCCACCGCCTCGGCCAAGTACGGATCCACCGCCACCTGACGGGCGGCCCTCGGGTCAGGGCTTGTCGGTGCCCACCACCCACATCGCGATGAACTGCGAACCGCCGCCGGAGGCGTGGCCGACGGCC
>CAZIVZ010000282.1:0-4979 GCA_964542495.1 uncultured Aquihabitans sp. | reverse complement strand
TCTCCCCCGCCAAGCACCCCTACAAGGACACGATCGTCGAGCTCGACGAGATCGTCGGTCGACTGGTGACCCGGCTCGAGGAGACCGGCCAGCTCCAGGACACGATCATCGTGGTCACCTCGGACAACGGTCCCGAGATGGAGACCTGGCCCGATGCCGCCTACACCCCGTTCCGCTGCGCCAAGGGATCCACGTGGGAGGGCGGGGTCCGGGTGCCGCTCGTGGTGACGTGGCCCGGCATGATCGACGGCGGCCAGGCCAGCGACGGCATCTTCGACTTCACCGACCTGCTGCCCACGTTCCTCGGGCTGGCCGGCCTCGACGATGCCGTGCCCGACGACCGGTTCATCGACGGGATCGACCAGACGTCGTTCCTGCTGGCGCCAGGCGGGCGCTCCAACCGCAAGTACCACTACTACTGGCTCGGTCAGTCGTTCTCGGCCCTGCGCTGCGGCGAGTACAAGTTCATGCTCAACGCGGTGGGCGACGACGTGGTGAGCCAGGGCGACGTGCACGGCACGGGCGGGTTCAGCGGGGTCCTCCAGAAGTTCCCCTACGGCAAGCTGTTCAACCTCTACCTGGATCCCAAGGAGACGCACTCCTACATGATCCGCAAGCTCGCCTACCAGGATGCGCTCGTGGGCCAGGTCGGGCGCCACCTCAGCACCTTCGCCCCGCCCTACCAGGCCAAGCTCATCATGGGCATCAACGTCTGACCCCCTTCTCGAGGTGGCTGCACGGGAAGTGGCTCAGCAACGACGATCGCAGCCACCTGCCCACTCGTTCCCGAGGTGGCTGCGCCGGAGGTGGGTGGCCCGCTACACGTGCGGCCACCTGCCGGGGACGACGGAGCGCGCGCGTCGCCGGCGAGGTTGTCAGACCCTCGCGGGAGGATCCGAGGCATGCGATCCCCAGATGCCACCGCAGCCGACCTCGCCTCCTCCCAGCACGGTCTCATCACCTACCAGCAGGCGCTGGAGGTGGGCCTCTCCCCCGCCGCCGTGCGAACTCGGGCTGACAGCGGAAGGTGGCGGCGGGTGGGTCGAGGGGTGTACCGGATCGGTGGCGCACCGGTCACCTGGCAGCAGCGCGCCATGGCCATCCACCTGGGGGCACCAGCCGGCAACGCCGCCTCCCACCTCACCGCGGTCGCGTTGGCCGGGTTAGACGTGGCACCACCACCGATCCCGCACATCACCGTGCTCCGGGGCCGATCGCTGCGCTACCCCGGGGCGGTCGTCCACAGCGCACGCCTGCCGCCGGCCGAGCTCACCGTGTTGCAGGGCGTTCCCGCCACCTCGGTGGGTCGGAGCTTGATCGATTGCGCTGCCCTGCTCGGTCCGAACCGGTTGCAGCGACTGGTCGACGAGGCGTTGCACCGTCGGCTGGTCGACACCGACCAGATCACCGCGTGCTGGGACACCGCCCGCCGCGCGCCGGGCCGGGCCGGCGAGGTGCGCCTGCGCGAGGTGCTCGAACCGTGGGCGGGACCGATCCAGCCGGGAAGTCCCGCCGAGGTGCGACTCCGACGGCAGGTGGTGGCCTGGGGGTTCCCCGAGCCGGAGATCCAGATCCCCGTCGGCGACGAGACCGGCGAGGTGCTCGGGCTCGTCGACGTCGGCTGGAGGCCCGAGCGGATCGGGATCGAGTACGACTCGGCCGAGTTCCACGGCCCCAGCCGCTGGCGCCACGACGAGGAGCGCCACCGGGCAATCGAGCGCCAGGGCTGGGTCCTGCTACGGGCCGACAAGCTCGACCTCCAGCCGGGGGCGGCTCGCCTCCGAACCGCCCTGGGCAACACATGGCGTGCACGCCGCGCCGCCTGACCCTTCCCCACGCGCCGAGCCGGCTGCAGTGGTTGTGGGTCGACCACGTCACGTGCAGGCACCTTCCGCATCGCTCATCAGATGGCAGCACCTGTCGTGGCGAGAACACCTCAGGTGCAGCCGCCTCAGTCCCAGAGGGCGGCGGCCTCGGCTTCGATTGCGGGTAGGGCCACCATCGGGTCGTCGGCGGCGCCGACCCACGTGATGCGGGGGTCCTTGCGGAACCACACCCGCTGGCGCCGGGCGAACTGCCTCGTGCGGGTGACCGCCGTGTCCAACGCTTCGGCCAGCGTGGCTTCGCCCCGCAGGTGGGACAACAGCTCCCGGTAGCCCAGGGCCTGGGCGGCGGTGCGGCTGAGCGGTGGCCCGGCGCGGAGGCGCGCCACCTCGGCCAGGAACCCGTCGGCCATCTGCTGCTGGTAGCGCTGCTCGATGCGATCGGCCACCACGGCGCGGGGCAGCCAGAGCCCCACGAGGTGCACGGTCGACGGCGGGTGGGTGTCGAGGCCGGGGCCGAACGAGGAGAACGGCCGCCCGCTCCCGACGGCGACCTCGAGGGCTCGGAGCACACGCCGGCGGTTGGTGGGCTCCATCCGGCTTGCCCCCAGCGGGTCGAGCTCAGCCAGGCGACGGTGGAGCGAGACCGTGTCGGGTTGCGCGTCCAGCGCCGCGGCGACGTCGGGGTACCGGCCCGGGAGGTCGAGGTCGTCCACCACGGCGCGGAGGTAGAGGCCGGTGCCGCCCACAAGCACCGCCTTCTTCCCGCGGACGGCGACGTCTTCCAGCGCGGCGTGGACGGCGGCCTGGAACGAGTGCACCTCGAACGGGTCCCACGGGTGGACGAGATCGATCACGTGGTGGCGGACCTCGGCCTGCTCGGCCACCGTGGGCTTGGCCGTGCCGATGTCCATGCCCCGGTAGACCTGCATGGAGTCGACCGACACCAGCTCCACGTCGCCTCGCCGCCGGGCCAGGGCGAGCGCCAGCGCCGACTTGCCCGACGCCGTCACGCCCAAGAGCGCGAGAGGTGGAGGCGCGCCGGCTGGCACGGTGGGCGTGCGGACGGGGGTTACGGCGTCGGTCACCGCGCGTCCCGGTCACGTCGGATCGTGGCCTCGGAGGCGGTGAGGTCCTGCACCATCCACTGTGAGTGGTGACGGGCACCGATGGGCGACCGCATGCCGGGCATGGGCCGGGCCGGGCCGTGTCGTCGAAAGCCGGTCGACTCGAAGAAGGCGATCGCCCCGGCGTTCTCCGCCCAGGTTCCGAGGTGGCACCCGGCGATGCCTTCGGCCCGGAGCGTGTCGAGCCAGGTCTGCACGAGGCGGCGACCCACCCCGCCGCCCCGGGCCTCGGGGAGGAGGTTGATGTGGAGGTGCGCCGGCCACCGCGGGTCGGACAGTTCGGCATCGAGACGCCCGCCGTGAGCCAGGCCCACGGCAACGTCGGCGAGGGACCGCCACAGGACCCCCGCGGTGCCGGGCCGCACCAGCAACCCGCGGACCAGCAGGTGGCGGGCCATCATCGGTGCCGGGCTCGCCACCGCAGCACTGTCGCGGCATCCGAGGAGGTAGCCCACCACCCGACCGTCGAGCTCGGCCACCAGGGCCGACTCCGGCTCGTGGTCGGTGTAGTGGCCGGTGAACAGGTCGGCGAAGCTCGCCTGGTCACGCCACTGCCAGGCGATGGGATCGCCCATGTACCCCGTGGCCACGCACACGCGCCGCACCCCGTCTCGGTCCGCGTCGACATAGGGCCGAACCACCACGTCGCCCGCGTGTTCGACGCGCGCCCGGCCCGCGGCGTCGGCGGGTCCAGGGGCCACCGTCGACCGATCAGCCGGCAGCGACCGGGATGCGGGTGCGGTGGCGGGGCGCCGCCGTCACCCCGGCGAGGCGCCCCCGGAGGAAGTGCGGCGCGGCGTCGGTGACCTCGACCTCGGCGAAGGTGCCCACCCGCAGCGGGTCCGGGCTGGCGAAGTGGACCAGCTTGTTCTGACGGGTGCGGCCCGTGGTGAGCGTCTGGTCCTTGCGCGACAGGCCCTCGACCACGACCTCCTCCACCCGCCCGATGCGGCCGCGGTGCTTGGCCAGCGCCGAGCGCTCCAGCACCACCTTGAGGCGGTCGAACCGCTCGGCGATCACCTCGGCCGGCACGTACCGGTCGACCAGCTCGGCCGCTTCGGTGCCGGCCCTCGGGGAGTAGATGAAGGTGTAGGCGGAGTCGTACTCGGCGGCGGCGGCCAGCTCGAGGGTGCGCTCGAAGTCGTCGTCGGTCTCGCCGGGGAAGCCGACGATGATGTCGGTGGTCACGGCTAGATCGTCGATCTCGGCTCGTGCCGCCGCCAGCTTCTCCAGGTAGCGCTCGGCGGTGTAGCCGCGGTGCATGGCCGCCAGGACCCGGGCGCTCCCCGACTGCACCGGAAGGTGGAGGTGCTCGCACACCGCCGGCGTCTCGGCCATGGCGGCGATGGTCTCGGGCCGGAGGTCCTTGGGGTGGGGGCTCGTGTACCGGACCCGGCGGATGCCGTCGACCGCGCCCACCTCCCGCAGCAGGTCGGCGAACAACGGCCGCACCCGCACGTCGTCGCCGGCCTGCCGAGCGGCGAGGGTGAGGTCGCGCCCGTAGGAGTTGACGTTCTGGCCGAGGAGGGTGACCTCGGTGACGCCGGCGGCGGCCAGCTCGGCCACCTCGTGGACCAGCCGATCGAACGGCCGCGAGATCTCCGGGCCACGCACCGCGGGCACGATGCAGAAGGCGCACGAGTTGTCGCAGCCGATCTGGATGGTGACCCACGCGGTGTGGCCGTGCTCGCGATGGGCGGGCATGGCTGACGGGAACAGCTCGTGGTCCTCGGCCACCGTCGCGCTGAGGATGGCGGTGAGCGGCCCCTCAGCGCGGCTGCGGTGCAGGAGCTCCGTGGCCTGGTGGACGTTGTGGGTGCCGAACACGAGGTCGACGTAGGGCGCCCGCTCCCGGATGCCTTCCTGGTCCTTCTGTGCGAGGCACCCGCTGACCACGATCTCCATGCCCGGCCGCCGGTCCTTGACCGACTTGAGATGGCCGAGGGTGCCGTAGAGCCTGTTGTCGGCGTTCTCGCGTATGCAGCAGGTGTTGAGCACCACCACGTCGGCATCGTCGACATCGGTGGCG
>CAZIVZ010000281.1:0-4994 GCA_964542495.1 uncultured Aquihabitans sp. | reverse complement strand
GCCGTGGCCAAGGTGGAGTCGATGGTGGCCGACCGGGTGGCGTCGCTGATCCTGGTCGACGGGCTGAGCGACGACGAGCGCCACGTGCTCGCGTTCGGCGTGGTGGGCCTGGCCGAGTCCACCAGCCGCCACTGGCTGCGCCTCGGCCTGGGCCCGGGGGTCGACGCCGACGAGTTCGCTGACATGGTCGCGCAGCTCGCCTGGTCCGGCCTCCGAGGCGTCAACCGCTGAGCGCGCTGACCGGCGGGGCGGGGGCGGTGCCGCTGCCTGGTTCTCGGTCCACGCCGGGAGACAGCCACCCGAGCGCGCCGCCGGCGACAGCGATCGCCACCAGCGGGAGCATGACGCGACCGAAGCCCCACCACTCGGCCCACACCACCCGACCCATCAGCGATGCGAACCCGACGTGCACGGCCACGAAGGTACGACGCGACGGGTCGCCCGCACGCCAGACGACGACGGCCGAGGCCACCAGCACGGCGGCGCTGATGACCTCGAGCGGGCCCCAGAACGCCAGGGCCCGCACCAGGCCGACGCCTGGGAACGTCATCTGGTTGGACCCGCCGCCCGCGGCCCCGGTACCCAGCAACGACGCGACCACGAGGTTCCAGGCCAGGTAGGCCGCTGCCGGGACCGCGGCGATGGCCACCGAGGCGAGACGGCGCGTGGTCCGCAGGTCGACGAGGGCCAGCGCGGCGGGGACCAGGATCGTGGTCTCGCGGGTGAGGACCGCCGCGACGAACAGCACCATGGCCGGCCGGCGCGCTCCCCTGCGGTGCAGGGCGAAGCCGCCCACCACGAGCGCGGTGGCGAGGACCTCGGTGAGGCCGGGGCAGAACACGGCGATGGCGGCTCCCGGTGCCAGGTTCACGATCGCCGGCCACCGTGGACGGCCCCTGATCGATCGGCCGGCGGCGATGACCGCGAGCGTGAGCGCACCGGCGGCCAGCGCGGTGAGTGCGAGGAGGGCCGGAGCGATGCCCGGGCGGCGTCCGCCCCCGGAGGCGGCCCACGCCAGCCAGCCCATCACCGGCCGGGTGGACCGGTACGCCCCGTCGGCGGGGTCGTGCCGGAAGTCACGACGCGTCCGGTCGAGCGTCGGATCGGCGGCCAGCTCGGCCGCGAAGTGACCGTCCATGCGCGCCACGAGCGCCTCGGCCCGGCTGGCGGGGTGCTCGAACACCAGGTCCGCCTCGAGCCAGGTCGGCGAGGCGGACCCGGCGAGCGTGAGGACCTGGAGCAGCAGGAACAGCGCCACCGCGACCGAGGTCGCCACCGCCACGACCACGTCTCCTCCGGTCAGGGCCGCGTCGGGTTCTCCCACCAGGGTCCTTCGGCCGCTCGGTGCCCGGTCTTGAGGTGCGCCACCATGGTGGCCATGACGTCCTCCACCGAGCTGCGCGACCTCGCCGACCGCTACTGGGAGGCTCGCCTCGAGGCAAGCCCCCTGTTCGCCACGTTCCTGGGCGACCACCGCTACGACGACCGCGTGGACGACCTGTCCGAGCAGGGCGACGCGCACCAGCGCCGGCGGTGGAGCGAACTGCTCGCCGAAGCCAGGGCCCTGCCCACCGACGGGTTCGACGAGAGCGATCGCGTCACCCACGAGCTGCTCGTGCGGGAGCTCGTGGACAACATCACCGGTATCGACGCGCGGCTCGCCGAGCTGGCGTCGGACCAGATGCAGGGCGTCCACGCCGGCCTGCTCACCATGGCCGGGCAACTGCGCGCCGCCGAGCCCGACCACGCGGCGCTGGCCGTGGTCCGGGTGCAGCACCTCGGCACCATGCTCGACCAGGCCCTGGCGCGCTTTCGAGCCGGGCTCACCGCTGGGCGCACACCGGCGCGCATCTGCGTCACCCGGTCGCTCAACCAGATCGACGGCTACCTCGCCTCGCCGGTGGAGCAGGACCCCTTCGCCAACCTGGCCGGCCCGCAGGACTGGGACGGCGAGGCCGCCTGGCGCGTGGAGCTCGCCGCCGCGGTGACCGACCACCTCCGACCGGCGTTCGCTCGGTACCGGGCCGCCCTGGCCGACGAGCTGCTCCCCGTGGCCCGCGACGACGAGCACGCCGGGCTGCACTGGTTGGACGACGGACCCGAGCTGTATCGCACGCTCATCGAGCTCCACACCGGCTTGGACCTGACCGCCGAGGAGCTCCACGCGATCGGTCGCCACGAGGTGCTCGAGGTGCTGCCGGCGCAGTTCCGCGACGTCGGACAGCGGGTGTTCGGCACCACCGACCTGGCTGAGATCTTCCGCCACCTCCTCGACGACCAGGATCTTCGCTACCGCGACGGCGACGAGATCCTGGCCCACGCCACGCACTGCCTCGACGCGGCCACCAAGGCCATGGGCGACTGGTTCGGGATCGTGCCCGAGGCCCCCTGCGTCCTCACGCCCATCCCCGACTACCTGGCGGCCGACGCGCCCGCCGCGTACTACACGCCCCCGGCTCCCGACGGCAGCCGGCCGGGTGAGTACCACGTCAACCTGCACTCGCCCGCCACCACCAGCCGGACCGAGACGGCATCGATCGCGTTCCACGAGGCCATCCCGGGCCACCACCTGCAACTGGCCATCGCCGCCGAACGCAGCGACCTGCCGGCGTTTCGGCGCCTGTCGTGGGGCCACACCGCCTACGTCGAGGGCTGGGCGCTCTACACCGAGCGGCTGGCCGACGAGATGGGGCTGTACGAGACCGACCTCGACCGGCTCGGGATGCTGGCGAGCGACGCATGGCGGGCCTGCCGGCTCGTGGTGGACACGGGGCTGCACGCGCTGGGGTGGAGCCGCCAGGAGGCGATCGACTTCATGGTGTCCCATGCCCCGGTGGGTCGCGAGGAGATCGAGACCGAGGTCGACCGCTACATCGGCATGCCCGCCCAGGCGCTCGCCTACAAGGTGGGCCAGCGCGAGATCCTCCGCCTCCGAGCCGGGGCCGAGGCCCGTCTGGGCGACCGGTTCTCGTTGCCGGGCTTCCACGACGTGGTGCTCGGCGCCGCCACCGTCAGCCTGCCGGTGCTGGCGGATCGGGTGGAGGCATGGACCGGTTCGTGACCCCCGCTGGAACACGTTGGCGCAGTATCTGCGCAGAATCTGCGCCGCTTGACATAACGGCGCGAGGAATCTGCGCAGATTCCTCGCCGACACGCGCTCGCCGGGCTGCGGTGGTGCTGACCTGGGGGTTGGTCGGGTTGCTCACGATCGTGGCCGGTTCGACCGCCGGCACCGCCCCGGCCGAAGCCTTCCCGCCGACACGTCCCACCCGGGTCCTGGCCCTCGGCGACAGCGTGATGGAGGGTGCCGCCGGCGCCATCCCCGCCGCCCTCCCCGGCCGTGAGGTGGCGGTGGACACCGCGGTCAGCCGCAGCACCGGCGCCACCGCGACCGCGGCCGCCGGCCACGGCACCGACTGGGATGTCGTGGTCATCCTCATCGGGCACAACGACGGTGCCAGCGCCGGCGTCTACCAACCCCCGTACCGGCGCATGCTCGACCAGTTCGCCGGCGTGCCCCGGGTCGTGGTCATGACCCTCCACGAGGTCCGCCCCTACTACGCGGGCGTGAACGCCTTCCTCCGTCACGAGGCGGGTCGCCGGCCGAACGTGCGCGTGTCGGACTGGAACGACGCCGTCAACCACCAGGCCGGCGTCACCGCCGGGGATGGCCTGCACCTCACGGGGGCGGGCGCCCAGCTCATGGCCCGCCTGGTGTACGAGCACGTGCTGGTGGCCGAGTCCGAGTTCCTCCCGACGACCACGACCACGACGCCGACCACGACCACGACGACCACGACGCCACCCTCCACCGAAGCCGCCGTCCTGGTGCCGCCCGAGAGCATCGACCGACCGTCACCGCCGTCGACCACCAGCACGACCTCGAACCGAACCACCCCCACTCCCACCCCCACCACCATCGCCAACGTGGTGGACCTCGCCAGTGGCGACGTGACCGGGGTCCCGGCCGAGCCCGACGAGGGCCCGGCGACCCCGCCCGTCACCTGGGTGGTCCTGGCGGGGGGCTTCGTGGCCATGGCCGCCATCTTGCGCAAGGAGCTCGGCCGCGGCGCCTGAGCCCGCTGGCCGCGAACCCCGTCGGTTCAGCCCAACGGGTGGCCCAGCTGGAACGTGGCCGAGAGGCCGGTGCCCCACGTGCCGAAGTCGGGGGCCTTGGGGAGGCCGAGCGAGCGCAGCTCGTCGGCAGCGGGGCCCGAGCCGAGCGTGACCACCACCTCGGCCGGATCGAGCAGGCCCGATCCCATGTCCATGGTCAGCGGGGTCTCGTGGGCGACGCCGTGCAGGTACGAGTAGCTCCCGGTCTCCACGCTGGCCACCTCGCCGGTCCCCTCCACCCCGGGGAACGAGACCGAGAGCACCAGCTCCCCACCGGCGTGCCAGGTGAAGGTCACCCGGCCGTCGGCGTGCGCCACCGCCAGATCCTCCACCGTCTTCGGGAAGCCCATCACCTCGTTGCCGGCCCGACAGGTGAAGGCCTGGTCCACCGGCATGCGGTACACGAACGACCCGACCACCTCGTCACCGGCACCCACCGGGCGGGCCAGGAAGCCGAGGTTCACCTCCAGGTAGTCGCCCCACGGGTTCTCGTGGTAGTCGCAGAGCGCCACCACGAACTGGGCCACGCCATCGGCGGCCACCACCTCGAACGCGTCGCCCGGCAGCAGGGCCTGCGCCGCGTCGGCCGGCACCGAGAACACCAGGGTGGCGGCGTCGAAGTCGGCCACCTCCATGGGGAAGGTGATCACCTGCCCGTCGATCTCGCCCCAGACGGCGGGCCCAGCGGTGATGTCGGTCATGAGGTGCCTCCCGGAGCGATAACGCATATTATCGACCCTCCGGACCCGCAGGGGCGGGCCACCACCTCCGAGGACGTTCCATGACCGATCTCCACGACGCGCCGGCGCGCGACTGGGCTACCGAGTTCGACCACACCAAGGAGGACTACGCGGCCGTCGCGCCCCAGGTGTGGGATG
>CAZIVZ010000280.1:0-4998 GCA_964542495.1 uncultured Aquihabitans sp. | reverse complement strand
GGCCTGGTTGATGTCGATGCACCAGGTGTCGACGGCCCCGGGCAGCACGTTGCCGGTGGCGATGGCGTGCAGCGTGGTGGCCAGCATCAGCGCCACCCCCACGCCCGCGGTGAGCTCGCGCATGCGGTCGGCGGCCGCCACCACGTCGGCCACGGTGTCGGGCAGGGGACCGTCGTCTCGGATCGACCCGCCGAGCACGAACGGCACGCGGGCCCGGGTGAGCTCGTACATCACGCCGCCGGTGATGTAGCCGGCGTCGACGGCGTCGGCGATGGATCCGTGGCGGCGGATCTCGTTGATCACGCGGAGGTGGTTGGAGTGGCCGCCCTCGGTGCCGGCACCGGAGGTGATCGACACCCCCAGCGACGTGCCCATCACGTTCGACTCGAGGTCGTGGGTGGCGAAGCCGTTCCCGGCGAAGAGCACGTCGACCCACCCGGCGCGCACCAGGCGGGCCACCTCGGGCCCACCGCCGGTGTGGACCACTGCGGGCCCGCACACCAGCAGCACCCGCTCGCCGCGCTCGCGCGCCAGGCGGAGCCGATCGGCCAGCGAGGCGAGCTGGAGGCCCTTGGGCTTCTCGGAGGAGACGTCGGAGTCCATGAACCCGAACGAGGCGTCGGTGGCCGTGGGGCGCGGCGCCACCACCCGCACGCCGTGTACCCCCACCACGATGCGGTCGCCGGCGCGCACGCGGTGCATGGGCACGGTCCGCACGACCGGGGGACCGCCCGGCTCGAGCGGCTCGGTGATCACGAGCCCGCAGTCCATCTCGGGGTTGGTCACCGGCACCCAGCGGCCGTCGAGGCGCACCTCGGTGGCCAGGTTGGTGGTGCTGTGGAAGCCGGTGGGCAGCACGCCGTCGACCGTGGCCTCCTCGACGGCGGCGTCACCTGGCGACAGCGGGTTGACCCCGTGCACCTGGAGCTGCTCGGCCAGGCGGTCGAGGTGCGCCTCGTCGTCGGCGGTGATCTCGATGACCACCCGGCTGGTGTCGGTGGGCGTGCGCCCGATGTCGATCTGATCCAGCCGGTAGTCGGCCCCCGCCTCGAGCACCAGGTCGAGCACCTTGGCCAGCAGCAGGGAGTCGACGATGTGCCCGGCCAGCTCGTAGCTCTCGGTGACGGCCAAGGGGACCTCCGTGCGCAGCCGGCAGGACCTCTGTCTATCGGGCGGGTGCCGTGGCGGCACCGGGGTCAGGCCTGGCTGATGGGTGTCTCCGACGCGCCGATGGTGGGCTCGGCCTTGCGCCGGCCGCGCTGCTCGTCCCAGAGGTCCCGCACCACCACCTGGATGACGCCGGCGGCGGGGATGGCCAGCAGGGCGCCGAGCAGGCCGAAGAGCTCGACGCCGATCATGACCGAGACGAGCACGCCCAGCGGGTTCAGGTTGACGGTGCGAGACATCACCGTGACCTGGAGCACGTTGTTCTCGAACTGCTGGTAGAGGATGAAGAACACCACGGCCGCGATGCCGGCGGGTACCGAGTGGAGGAAGGCCACCGCGATGGTGGGCACGGCGCCGAGCGTTGCGCCCACCAGCGGGATCAGGTCGGCGAAGGCCACCCACAGGGCGAGCACCTCGGGGTAGGGGACGCCGGCGATGCGCAGGAAGACGTAGGCGGCGACGCCGGCGATGATGCTGATCACGAGGTTGCCGAACATGTAGCCCGACACCGCCGACGCCGCGTCGGCGGCCACCCGCCGGACCCGCTCCCGACGGTGCTCGGGCAAGACGGCGATGGCGGCCTCGCTCAGCTCCGGGCCCCGCAGGATCATGAGGATCGTGAGGACCAGCACGGTGAGGGCGGCCACGATGCCCGAGAAGACCTGGCGCACCACGTCGAGGCCCTTGGTGCCGGCGGCGCGGGCCTGCTTGTCGATGGTCTCGCGGTTCTCCTCCACCCACTTCTCGATCTCGTACTTCTTCACCAGGCGGCCCACCGCGCCCTTGCCCTCCTGGGCGTCGTCGACCATCTCGGGGACGCTGTCGGAGAACTTGGTGCCCTCGTCCACCAGCGGCTTCACGAAGGCGTAGATCAGCCCGGAGAAGACCACCAGGCCGGTGACCACCACCAGGGCGGTGGCGATGCCGCGGCGCAGGCGCGCCCGCTGCTGGAGGAAGTCGACCGCGGGGGTGAGGATCACCGCGAAGAACAGCGCCACCAGGAGGTAGGTGACGATGCGCCACAGGCGCCCGACCGCCATCACCGCGCCGTAGGAGGCGAGGGCCACCGCCGCCACCACCAGCGTGGTGAGGGCGACGTGGCGGACGTCGACGGGTCGCCGGGGCTCGTCCATCGACGGCGACGGTACCGAGGCCGGGCACGGGGGAGGGGGATGGGCAGTGGGGTGGGAGGGGCAGGCGGGCACTCACTACGATCGCCCGCATGGGCCAGTCCATCGTCGTCACCGAGAAGCCGTCGTCCAACGCTGGCGTGGTCCGCTACGAGACCAACCGGGCCCTCACGGGCATGGGTCACGAGCACTACCGGGCGGGTGACGAGGTGTGGGGCAACCGCCCGCCCGACGAGCTGGCCCGGCGCATCCTCGCCCGCGGCGGCGTGTCCGCCGTGCACGTCAACGCCAACATCATCACCGTCGATCTCCAGAAGGGCCACGGCGCCGACGGCATCCGGGACATCGTGGAGAACCTGTACCGCTTCTACCCCGGCGCCGCCGAGGGCGACACGACCGTCGTCGACGAGACGGCAGCCGCCGAGGGGTCAGCGGCCGAGGAGCCGGCATGACGATCCCCGCCCGCTCGCCCCGGCTCCTGGTGGCGGGCCTGCTGGCGGTGGCGGCGGTGTTCGGCGGGCTGGCCGCGTGCGGGGGCGACGACGAGTTCGCCGTGCCCGAGATGAAGACCGCGGCCGCCAAGTCGGGGCAGGCCCTGGCCAAGGAGCGGGGCTGCCTCAGCTGCCACAGCGAGAGCGGACGGCGTGCCACCGGCCCCACCTGGAAGGACCTCGCCGGCAACCCGGTGGAGCTGGCCTCGGGCGAGACGGTCACCGCCGACGACGACTACCTCACCCGGTCCATCGTGGACCCCAAGGCGGAGGTGGTGGCCGGGTACGCCCCGATCATGCCCACCTCCTACACCGACCTCACCGACGACGAGCTGGCCGACCTCGTCGCCTACCTCCGCGCCCTCTCCCCCGACGCCCCCTCCTGACACCACCCCCCACCCCAGCGAATGTGGTGTGCCCAGGCGACGTTCTTGCGGGTTTCGCGCGTGAGGTTCGCCGGCGCGCGCCCGGGTAGGGGCTGACCAGGCCGGTTGCCAGTATCGAACAAGTGTTCGATACTGGTCCGGTGCCTGCCGCCGCTCCCGTCCCGGTCCCCGATCTCGCCGCCCTCCGCCTCCTCGGCGATCGCGTCCGCCCCTTGTCGGGGGCCCGGGAGCGCACCGTGCCCGTGCCGCCGGCGCTGGCCGCCCTGGTGCCCCAGCAGGGGCTGCAGCGCGGGAGCACCGTGGCCACCACCGGCACGGTGGCATCCACCCTGGCCCTGGCTCTGGCCGGACCCACCACCCAGGCGGGGTCGTGGGTGGCGGTGGTGGGCCTGCACCGCTTGGGCCTGGTGGCGGCGGCCGAGCTCGGGGTGGACCTCGAGCGGGTGCTGCTGGTGGCCGAGCCGGCCCCCGATGCCTGGGCCACCACGGTGGCGGCGCTGCTCGACGCGGTCGACGTGGTGCTGGTGCGCCCCACGCGCTCGGTCGGGGTCTCGGTCCAGCGGCGCCTCACCGCCCGGGCCCGAGACCGCGGCTCGGTGCTGCTCCAGGTGGGCGGCCACCTCGGTGCCTGGGCCCAGGCCCCGGACCTCGTGGTGTCGGGGACCACCGCCACCTGGGTCGGGCTGGGTCAGGGCCACGGCCGGCTCCGAGGACGCCAGGTGGAGGTGGCCGTCACCGGCCGCCGCGGCGCGGATCGTCCCCGCCGGGCCCTCCTCTGGCTCCCCGGGCCCGACGGCCGCCTCGCGCCGGTGGAGCCGCCGGGACCGACCATCCGCACCACCGCCCGCACCGGCGGCACGGTGCCCGCCGAGGTGCCGATGCTCCGGGAGGTCGGATGACCCGCACCTTGGTCCTGCACTGCCCCCACTGGCCGGTGGTGGCCGCCGGGGTGGCCCACGAGCCGGCCATCGTGGTGCGGGCCAACCGGGTGGTGGCCGCCTCGCCGGCTGCCCGGGCGGCGGGGATCACGGTGGGCCTGCGGCGCCGAGAGTCGCAGCGGCGCTGCCCGCAAGTGGTGGTGGTGGAGCACGATCCGGGGCGTGACGCCCGCGCCTTCGAGCCGGTGGCATCGTCGCTCGACGCCGTGGCCCCACGGGTGGAGGTCACCCGCCCGGGCACCCTGGCCATCGCCACCCGAGGCCCCTCGCGCTACTTCGGGGGCGATCAGGCCGTGGCCGAGCGCACCGCCCAGATGGCCGCGGGAGCAGCCGGGGGCGACGTGGAGGTCAGCGTCGGGGTGGCCGACGGTGCCTTCGCCGCCCTGCTGGCCGCCCACCGGGCCCACGACCGAGCCGAGGTGGGTCGGGCGGCGGGCGCGGAGGAGTCGGTGCTGGTGGTGCCGTCGGGGGCATCGCCGTCGTTCCTCGCCCCCCATCCCGTCGATGCCCTCCTCGAGGTGCTCGAGCAGCCTGACCTGATCGACGTGTGGCGCCGGTTGGGGTTGCGCACCCTGGGCCTGGTGGCCGAGCTCCCGGCGGCCGACGTCCTGGCCCGCTTCGGCACGCCGGGGGTGACCGCCCACCGGCTGGCGTCCGGCCTCGATCCCCGCCCCCTCGACGCCCGCCGTCCTGCTCCCGAGCTGGCCGTCTCCCAGGAGCTGGACCCCCCGGCCGACCGCGTCGATCACGCCGCCTTCGTGGCCAAGGCCCTGGCCGACCAGCTCCACACCCGGCTGGCCGCCGACGGCCTGGCCTGCACCCACGTGCTGGTGGAGGCCGAGACCGAGCACGGCGAGACCCTGGCCCGCCACTGGCGCCACGAGGG
>CAZIVZ010000279.1:0-5007 GCA_964542495.1 uncultured Aquihabitans sp. | reverse complement strand
GTCCCGGCTGAGGAGGGGAGGTGTGGCGAGCTTGCTCACGCCGAGATCTTCGGCCACCTGGCGACGGCCGGCGTCCAGGTGATCCTGCCGTCGAACCCCAGCCCGCTGATCTGCGTCATCACCGCGGGCATCTGCCTGGGCTTCCTCCCGCACAACTTCAACCCGGCCCGCATCTTCATGGGCGACGGCGGCGCGCTCATGCTCGGCGGGCTCATGGCGGCGTCCACCATGCTCGTGGGCGGGCAGACGAGCGTGGAGGTGTCGGGGCAGGTCTTCTTCTTCTTCGCCCCGCTGTTCATCCCGTTCTTCGTGATGGGCGTGCCCATCGTCGACACGCTCTTCGCCATCTTCCGGCGAGCGCGCAAGCGGGCGAGCATGTCCGAAGCCGACAAGGACCACCTCCACCACCGCCTGATGCGCCTCGGTCACGGCCACCGTCGCGCCGTGGTGATCCTGTGGCTCTGGACGGGCCTGCTCTCGCTGTTCGTGCTGTACCCCGTCTACACGAGCAAGGGCGACGGCCTGGTGCCGATCGGCGTGCTGGCGCTGATCCTTGTCCTGTTGACCTTCTTCTACCCGGGCCTTCGCCGGGTGGCGCGCGAGGATGCAGCGCCGGGGCCGCCCTGAACTTGCCGCTCCGCGAGCGCCCTCACTAGATTGCGACTGCGTTCACAAGCATCGCTCGGGCCGGTCTGCGAGACTGCCGCCCGGCTTCGGAACCCGCACCCACCATGTTTGACCCCGACCACCTCGCCCCGGGCAACGACGCCCACCCCGGCCCCGCCGACGATGCCCATCGGGCGTCCACGGCCGACGGTGCCGACGCAGAGGCGAAGCTGGTGCGGGCCGTGGTCGCCACCGCCGCGGGCACCACGGTGAACCCGTTCGACCGATCGAGCTACGCGAAGGCGAGCAGCGCGGGCTACAGCAACGCGCTGGGTCGCGGCCTCGAGCTCGCCCTCACCCTCGCCGTGATGGTCGGCCTCGGCTGGTTCATCGACCGCCAGGCCGGCACCTCGCCGCTGTTCACGATCGTGTTGAGCGTGGTCGGCTTCGCCGGGATCGCGGTCAAGCTCAAGCTCGGCTACGACCTCGAGATGCGCGAGCACACCGACGGCGCCGTGTGGAACCGCTCTGCCGACGACGCCGGCGCCACCAGGCCAGGCGCCCACGGGCCGGTGACGCCGTGACCGCCACCTCGCGTCCCTCGGTGATCGCCACGCGCGACCTCGGTCCCGCCCCCGAGCGCCAGGTGGCCCGCGACATCGTCAAGAACGGCGCCCTCGCCCTCCCCGTGGCCCTCCTCGTCGGGCTCGTGGGCTGGGGCGGTGCCGGGCTGGCCTCGGTCGCCTTCGCCGCGTCCCTCGTCCTGGCCAACTTCTGGTTGGCCGCCGTCCTCCTGGGCTGGGCCGCGCGCATCTCGCTCGGCCTGCTCATGGGGGTCTCGCTGTTCGGGTTCGTCATCCGCATCGGGTTGATCAGCGCGGCCGTCCTGGCCGTGGCGGACCAGCCCTGGGTGGAGCCCGTCCCGCTCGGGATCACCCTCGTGGTGGCCCACCTCGGTCTCCTGTTCTGGGAGACCCGCTTCGTGTCCGCATCGCTGGCCTTCCCCGGCCTCAAGCCCACCACTGAGGAGTCGTGAGCGTGCTCGCACTCGAGTTCCCGCCGCTGAGCCACATCGTCAACTGGCCTGGTTTCGTCGGCGAGGGAGAGATCTGGGAGATCAACAAGGTCGTCGTGATCTACGGCTTCGCCGTGCTGTTCACGCTCCTGCTGTTCTGGCTCGGAGGCCGCAAGAAGGAGCTGGTCCCCACCGGGGCCCAGAACCTGGCCGAGATCGCCGTGGAGTTCATCGAAGACGGCATCGTCATGGACACCATGGGCAAGGAGGGCCTCAAGTACACCCCGTACCTGATGAGCCTGTTCTTCTTCATCTTCTTCACGAACATCTTCGAGGTCATTCCCTTCTTCCAGATGCCCGCCTCGGCACGCATCGCCCTGCCGATGCTGCTGGCACTGCTCAGCTACGTCATCTACCACGGTGCGGGCATCAAGAGCCACGGCCTGGGCTACTTCAAGCACGCGCTGGTGCCCCCAGGCGTGCCGGTGTTCCTGCTGCCGCTCGTGATGCTCATCGAGTTCGTGTCGAAGTTCCTGGTGCAGCCCTTCAGCCACACCGTGCGTCTGTTCGCCAACCTGCTGGCCGGCCACATCCTGCTGGTCACCTTCGCGGTGCTCACCAGCGGCCTCGTGGTGGCCAAGTGGTACGTGATCTTCGCCCCGCTGCCCCTCATCGGCGTGATCTTCTTCACCGCCTTCGAGGTGTTCGTCTCGTTCCTCCAGGCGTACGTGTTCACCCTGCTCACCGGCGTGTACATCAACGCCGCCCAGAGCCACGAGCACTGAGCCAGCCACCCGGGCTCCGCCCACCCGTTCCCATCCATCACCCGTAGCACCAAACCAGAAAGGCCAGGAGACCACCAATGCTCCTCGCAGAGATCAGCAACAAGGGCCTCGCCGCTCTCACCTATGGCCTCGGCGCCATCGGACCGGGCATCGGCATCGGCTACCTGGTCGGCCAGGCCGTCCAGGCCATGGCCCGCCAGCCCGAGGCCGCCGGCATGGTGCGCACCACCATGTTCCTGGGCATCGCGTTCGTCGAGGCGCTCGCGCTCATCGGCTTCGTCGTGTTCTTCCTCGCCGGCGCCTGAAGACGGAGACCGACCACATGCAACGCACCCGACTGCTCCTCGCAGCGGCCGCGATCGTGCTCCTGGGGTTCCTCGGCTTCGCCCGTCCTGCTGCGGCGGCAGGCGAGGAGGGCCACGAGGTGAGCCACTCGGTCCAGGAGTGCATCGACGAGCTCACCGAGGCCAACTCGATCGACGTCGACTGCCAGAAGGCCCCCAACCCGCTCGTCCCGGAGACGAACGAGCTCATCTGGGGCTTCGTCGGCTTCGCCGTCGTGTTCGGCGCGCTGGCCTGGAAGGGCCTGCCGGCCATGAAGACGGCCATGAACGCCCGGACCGAGCGGATCCGGGGGGACCTCGACGCCGCCGAAGCGCAGCGCACCGAGGCCTCCGCGATCCTGGCCGAGTACCAGACCCAGCTCGCCGACGCCCGCAACGAGTCGGCCCGCATCATCGAGGAGGCCCGTCAGGCGGCCGACGAGGTGAAGCAGACCCTCACCGCGAAGGCCCAGGCCGACATCGCCGAGCTGCGGGGCCGAGCCACCGCCGACATCGAGGCGGCCAAGGTCCAGGCCATCGCCGACCTGCGTGGCGAGGTGGCCAGTCTGGCCATCGGTGCCGCCGAGCAGGTCGTCGAGCGCAGCCTCGACCGGGACACGCAGGTGGCCCTGGTCGACGCCTACATCGATCAGGTGGGGGCGAACCGCTGATGGCCGACGACCGCACCACGGCGTACGCCGAGGCCCTCTTCGCGGTCGCCCGGGCCGAAGGCCCCCTGGCCGAGATCGAAGACGAGCTGTTCCGGGTGGCCCAGGTGGTGCGTGGGAACGACGAGCTGCGTGACTCGCTCGCCGACCCCCACGTGCCGGTGGCCACCCGCCAGCAGGTCATCGTCGATCTCCTCGGCGGCAAGGCCCAGCCCGCCACCACGAGCCTGGTCTCGATGGTGGTCGGCAACGGCCGCATCCGCGACCTCCCGGCCATCGTCGACGAGCTCGTCGCCATGGCCGCCCGGGAGGCCAACAAGGAGGTGGCCGAGGTCCGCTCGGCCATCGCCCTCACCGACGACCAGAAGACCCGTCTCGCCGAGGCCCTCGGCCGGGCGACCGGGAAGTCGATCGAGGTCAAGGTCATCTTGGATCCGTCCGTCAAGGGCGGCCTCGTGGCCCAGGTGGGCGACACCGTCATCGACGGTTCGGTCCGCCGCCGCCTCGACCAGCTCAAGCACGCGCTGTAGCCCGCGCTACCGCGCCCACCCTCGAAGACGCCCTCACGGCACCAGGAGAACACGGCACATGGCCGAGCTCACGATCAACACCGACGACATCACCGCCGCCCTGCGCAAGAACCTCGAGGGCTTCAAGCCCGACCTGGTCGCCGCGCAGGTGGGCCACGTGCTGGAGGTCGGCGACGGCATCGCCACCGTCGGGGGTCTCCCCGACTGCGCGGTGAACGAGATGCTCGAGTTCGAGAACGGGACCATCGGCCTCGCCCTCAACCTCGACGAGGACTCCATCGGGGCCGTGGTCCTCGGTGAGGTCGGCGACATCGAGGAGGGCCAGGTGGTGCGAGCCACCGGCGAGATCCTCTCGGTGCCCTGCGGCGACGGCCTGCTCGGCCGGGTGGTCAACACCCTCGGTGAGCCGGTCGACGGCAAGGGCCCGCTCGCCAACGTGGGCTCGCGCCGCATGGAGGTGCAGGCGCCCGGCATCATCGGCCGCAAGCCGGTGCACGAGCCGCTCCAGACCGGCATCAAGGCCATCGACTCCATGACCCCGATCGGTCGGGGCCAGCGCGAGCTGATCATCGGCGACCGCAAGACGGGCAAGACCACCGTCGCGATCGACACGATCATCAACCAGAAGGGCCTGGGGGTGAACTGCGTCTACGTCGCCATCGGCCAGAAGGCCTCCACGGTGGCGCAGACCGTGGCCACCCTCGAGCAGTACGGGGCCATGGAGTACACGGTGGTGGTCGTGTCGCCGGCGTCGGACCCCGCGCCGTTCAAGTACCTCGCCCCCTACTCCGGCTGCGCGATGGGCCAGCACTGGATGGAGAACGGCGAGCACGCGCTGGTGGTCTACGACGACCTGTCCAAGCAGGCCGAGGCGTACCGCCAGGTGTCGCTGCTGCTGCGTCGCCCGCCGGGCCGCGAGGCCTATCCCGGTGACGTCTTCTACCTGCACAGCCGTCTGCTCGAGCGGGCCGCCAAGCTGTCCGACGAGCGCGGCGGCGGCTCGCTGACCGCCCTGCCGGTCATCGAGACCAAGGCCGGCGACGTGTCGGCGTACATCCCGACGAACGTGATCTCGATCAC
>CAZIVZ010000278.1:0-5012 GCA_964542495.1 uncultured Aquihabitans sp. | reverse complement strand
ACGTCGACGGAACATGCGGCCTCGGGTCTACCGGGCCGGTGAGATCCCGTCCATCTCACGTCCGGTGTCGCGCCGCAGCAGGTCGGCGTAGGCCTCCGCCGCCGTCCGGCCCTCGTGGCACACGTGGTACACCTCCGAGGCGATGGGCATGTCGATGCCCAGGTCGTCGGACAGCTCCATCACCACCTTCGAGGTCTTCACCCCCTCGGCCACCATGTTCATGGCCGCGATGATCTCGTCGATCGTCTCGCCCTTGCCCAGGCGCTCGCCCACGTGGCGGTTGCGGCTCTGGGTGCTGACGCACGTGGCCACCAGATCGCCCATGCCGGCGAGGCCCGAGAGGGTGAGCGGCTGGCCGCCGAGGGCCACGCCCATGCGGGTGATCTCCGACAGGCCCCGCGTGATCACCGCGGCCCGGGTGTTGTCGCCGGCGCCGAGGCCGTCGGCCATGCCCGACGCGATGGCGATGACGTTCTTGAGCACGCCGCCCATCTCACAGCCAACGATGTCCTCGTTGGTGTACACGCGGAACAGCTGGGCCTGGAAGATCTTCTGGATGGCCCGGGCCACGTTGTCGTCGTCCATGGCGATCACGCTGGCCGCGGCGTGGCCGGCCAGGATCTCCTTGGCCAGGTTGGGGCCGGTGAGCACGCCCACGGGGTGGCCGGGGAGCACGTCCTCGATGATCTGGCTCATGCGCAGCCGGGTGCCCAGCTCGAGCCCCTTGGCCAGCGACACCACCGGCACCCACGGGCGCAGAAAGGGCTTCACGGCCTCCAGGGCGGAGCGGAACCCGGTCGACGGCACGCCCATGACCAGCAGATCGCCGTCTCGCACGGCACGCTCGAGGTCCGCGGTGGCACGGAGCTGCGCGGGGAGGCGGAACCCGGCCAGGTAGTCGCCGTTCTCGTGCTCGGTGTCGATCTGCTCGGCCAGGGTGGCGCGCCGCGACCACAGCACGGTGGGCGCGTTGTGGGCGGCCAGGGCGGCGACGGTGGTCCCCCAGGAACCGGCACCGATCACGGAGACGCGGATGTCCATGGCCGCGCAGGCTACGCCTCCTCGGACCCGGTGTGACGGCCGTCGCACACCAGGCTCGGGCGACCCACCTCGCCCCCACCTCGCCCCACCCCGAGGTGTGCGTGCTCGATGCCCTCCCACGACACCCCACACGCGCGCCTTCGCCCTGGCCCACCTGTCCCGCCCCGAGGTGTGCGTGCTCGATGCGCTCCCACGACATCGAACACGCGCACCTCCTGGCGCCGGCGGCGGCAGCGGACCGGACCCGGGTAGCCTCCCAGCGTGCGTGCCGCCGTCGTCGTCCCGGTGAAGGCGTTCCACGAGGCGAAGCTGCGCCTGGCGCCGGCGCTGTCACCCGAGGCCCGCGCCGTGCTGGCCCGGGAGATGGCCACCGCGGTGGTGGCCGCCGCCGGCGCCCTGCCCGTCACGGTGGTGTGCGACGACGGCGCCGTGCACGAGTGGGCGCTCGAGGCCGGGGCGACCGTGCACTGGACGCCGGGCCTGGGGCTCGACGGTGCCGTCGAGGCCGGCGTGGCCGCGGCCGGCGCGTCGGCCGACCGGGTGGTGGTGGTGCACGCCGACCTGCCCCTGGCCACCGGGCTCGACCACGTGGTGGGGCGCACCGGCGTGCTGCTCGTGCCGGACCGCCGGGCCGACGGCACGAACGTGGTCGCCCTGCCGGCCCGGTGCGGGTTCCGCTTCCGCTACGGGCCCGGGTCGTTTCGCCGCCACCAGGCTGAGGCCGTACGCCTGGGCCTGGCCGTGGAGGTCCGCACCGACGCCGCCCTCGGTTGGGACGTCGACGTGCCCGACGACCTGCGCCTGCCCGGCGGGGCCGACCTCGCCGCCGGTCGGCCCGGCTGATGCCCGACGAGTCCGGATCCCGGTCGCCGCAGCGGCCCGGCCTGGACCTCCCCGTGCCGGCCCGGGCCCTGGCGGTTGGCGCGCATCCCGACGACGTGGAGTTCGGGGCCGGCGCCACCCTGGCCAAGTGGGCCGAGGCCGGGTGCGAGGTGTCGTTCGTGATCTGCACCGACGGCTCCAAGGGCACCTGGGATGCCTCGGCCGACACCGCGGCGCTGGTGGCCACCCGCCAAGCCGAGGCGCGCGCCGCGGCCGCCACGCTCGGCGCCACCGGCGAGGTGGTGTTCCTCGGGGCGGTCGACGGCGAGCTGGAGGACGACCGGGCCACCCGCTCGGCTCTCGCCCGCTGGATCCGGGTCCTGCGCCCCGACGTGCTCCTCGGCCACGACCCGTGGAAGCGCTACCGCCTCCATCCCGACCACCGCGCCGCCGGCTTCCTCGTCTGCGACGCGCTCGTGGCCGCGCGCGACCCGCACTTCTTCCCCGAGCACGGGGTGGCGCACCACCGGCCGGGTGCCCTGCTGGTGTGGGAGGCCGACGAGCCCGACCACGCCGAGACCGTGCTCTCCCACCACGTCGACACCAAGATCGCCGCCCTCGAGGCCCACCGCTCGCAGCACGAGTCCACCATGTTCATCTCATCCGACGCCGCCGTCGACGAGCGGGCCCGGTTCCACGAGCACATCCGCTCCCAGGTGGCAGCCGCCGGTCGCTGGGCCGGGGTGGACCACGCCGAGCGCTTCCACCTCCTGCCCACCGACCGCTGACCGCGAGCGGCAGGAGCGGTCAGCTGCCCGTGGGCACCCAGTTGCCGTGGAAGCCGAGCGGGATGCGGCCCGGCAGCTGCACCCGGGCGACGGCCCCCTCGCCCGGCGCCGAGGCGTCGAGCACCACCAGCTCACCTCGATCGGTCGCCCGGTCGTGGGCCAGCGTGAGGTACCAGCCGTCGTCCTCGGCGGCGTCGTCCGACCGGGGCACGAACACAAGCTCGCCGCCGATGCGCCCGTCGCCGAGCGACACCACCTCGGACCCGCCGGTGTGGCGGTCGTAGCGCACCATCGAGAACCCGTCGAAGCCCACGTCGGGCCCGCTGACGTCGAGGCCGGTGGCCCACCCGAAGCGGTGGGGTCGGCCCACCAGGCGCTCGTCGACGCGGGGGAACTCGATGGCGCGGTCGTCGAGCTGCTCCTCGCGAACCGTCCCGGCAACGGTGTCGACCGTCCAGCGCCACAGCACCGGCGGCCCTTCGTTCGGACCGAGCGTGTCGTGGTCGAACATGCGCCCGTGGCGGACGACGTCGAGCACCACGCGGTCGCCGTCGTCGAAGGCGTTGAGCGGGTGGAACACGTAGCACGGCTCCACCTCGAACCACCGCACGTCAGCCGGGTCCCCGCCCTTGGGCATGAGCCCCACCCGGGCGCCGTAGGAGTCGTTCCACGCGTACGGGAAGCGCATGCCGGCCATGGCGATGTCGAGGTCGAAGGTGACGGGGAGGTCGTAGAGCACCACGTGGCGGTCGGTGATGGAGCAGTCGTGCACCATCGGGTTGCCGGGCACGGGCACGTCGACGCGGTGGCGCACCCGGGCGTCGGTGCCGATCACCGTGTACTCGAGCACCTCCGGGCGGGCCCAGTGGTAGCTGACGGCGTGGAGCTCGCCGGTCGCCGGGTCCCGCTTGGGGTGGGCCGTGTAGCCGTGGGGCAGCGTGCCGTCGAGGTCGCTGTGGCAGATGGTCTCGAGCTCGTGGGTGAGCTCCACCGGCCGGGCCCCGGCCTCCACCAGCGCGAACGTGCGGCCGGCGTGGCCGATCACGTTGGTGTTGACGGTGTCCATGCCGTTGTAGCGCTCGCCCGGCTTGGGCTCCTCGCCCAGCGCCTCGGACACGGCCGTGGAGCGCACCCACCGGTTGCGGTACCACTCGGCCCGCCCGTCTCGCAGCCGCACCCCGTGGACCATCCCGTCGCCCACGAACCAGTGGTGCGTGGCCGGGTCGACCGGCCCGAGCGGGTTGGGCCCGTTGCGGAGGTAGCGGCCGTCGAGCTCGACCGGCAGCTCGCCGGTGACGGGCAGGTCGACGGCGGTGAGCTCCTCCTCCACCGGCGCGTACGGCCCGGTGAGGTAGCGGTTGGCGACGACGGACATGGCGACCTCCTCGAACGACCTGACCACACCTTCTACACCCGTTCACTACGGTCTGGCCGGTGGAGGAGTTCGACTACGTGGTCGTCGGGGGCGGCTCGGCCGGGTGCGTGGTGGCGAGCCGGTTGAGCGAGGACCCATCGGTGCGGGTGTGCCTGCTGGAGGCCGGCGGGGAGGGGCGCGACGTGCTCATCCGGGCCCCGCTGGGCTTCGCCCTGGCCATGCCCCAGGGCATCAACAGCTGGAACTACGAGACCGTGCCCCAGGCCGGCCTGAACGGGCGACGCGGCTTCCAGCCACGGGGCAAGGCGCTCGGCGGGTCCAGCGCCATCAACGCCATGATCTACGCCCGGGGACCCCGCTCGGACTACGACGGCTGGGCCGCGCTCGGCAACCCGGGTTGGGGCTACGACGACGTCCTCCCCTACTTCAAGCGGTCCGAGTGCAACGCCATCCACCGGGACTCCCCCTACCACGGGGTCGACGGTCCGCTGCACGTCACCGACCTGCGCAGCCCGAGCCCCCTCAACGAGGTGTTCCTGGAGGCGTGCCGGTCCCACGGCATCCCGTTCAACCCGGACCTGAACGGCGCCGAGCACCACGGCTGCTACCACGTCCAGGTCACCCAGCGAGACGGCGAGCGCCACAGCGCGGCCGCCGCCTTCATCCACCCCAACCTGGACCGCCCCAACCTCGACGTGCGCACCGGTGCCCACATCACCCGGGTGCGCTTCGACGGGCGCCGCGCCACCGGCGTGGAGTACGAGCGAGCGGGTCAGGTGACCACGGTGGGGGCGCGCCGGGAGGTGGTGATGTCGGCCGGGGCGTTCGGCACGCCGCAGATCCTGATGGCCTCGGGCGTCGGGCCGGGCGCCCACCTCCAGGCGCTGGGGATCACGCCGGTGCTCGACCTTGCCGGCGTGGGCCAGAACCTGCAGGACCACATCTCGGCGCTGCTGATCTACCGGTCCCTGGTGCCCGACCACACC
>CAZIVZ010000277.1:0-5051 GCA_964542495.1 uncultured Aquihabitans sp. | reverse complement strand
GAAACCGTCGTCGTGTGTCGACGCCTTGGGGTCGGACGCGGCGGAGGCGGGCACCCTGGGGGTGCCCGCCTCCGTACGCCGCTGCCCCGGTGTGGCTACCGGCCGATCGTGGGATCGGGCGACTCGCCGGCGGTGACGAGGACCCGGTCCTGCGACGGGTCGATGCCGACCACGTCGATCTCCCGGATCTGCAGGTTGTCGTAGGCCAGGACGCCCATCTCGGGACGGTCGAGCCCGGCGATCTCGTCGGCCTCGTCGGAGCGGATGCCGCCCTTGGTGAGGGCGTTCTGGATCTTGAAGAAGGCGAGCGCCACCCCGAAGATCACCGTGCAGAGCACCAGTACGCCAGCCCCCTGGGCGAGGAACTGCTTGAAGCCCAGGCTGCCGTCGTAGAGGATGCCGGTCACGCCCGTGGCGCTGGCGGCATCGCCCTTGGTGGTCAGGTTCCAGCCGGCGCCGTACTTGCCGTTGGCGAAGATGCCGACGCACAGCACGCCGAACATGCCGCCGACGCCGTGGACCGAGATGGCCCCCACCGGATCGTCGATGCCCCGCTTCTCCCAGAAGGCGCAGGAGAGGATGATCAGGGGAGCGGCGATCGTGCCGATGACTGCTGCCGCCCACGGATCCACGAAGGCGCAGGGGGCGGTGATCGCCACCAGGCCGGCGAGCATGCCGTTGACCATCATGCCGGGGTCCGGCTTGCCGGTGGTGGCCATCATGTAGGCCATGGCCGACACGGCGCCGAACGCTGCGGCGATGCCGGTGTTGGCGGCCACCATGGCGAACTGGACGTCGGTTGCGGCGAAGGTGGAGGCGGCGTTGAAGCCGAACCAGCCGAACAGCAGGATGAAGCAGCCGAGCATGGCCATCGGGATGTGGTGGCCGGGGATCGTGTTGGCCGACCCATCGGCGTTGAACTTGCCGATGCGGGGCCCGACCACGATGGCGCCGGCCAGGGCGGCAACGCCACCCACGGCGTGCACCACGCCGGAACCGGCGAAGTCCACGTAGCCGAAGCCGAGCTCCATGCTGTTGCCGAGCTGCGACAAGAAGCCACCGCCCCAGGTCCACGCACCGAAGATCGGGTAGTAGATGGCGCCGCAGAACAGGCCCCACACCACGAACGACTTCCACTTCCACCGCTCGGCCATCGAGCCGGTGGGAATCGTGGCCACGGTGTCCATGAAGGCCACCATGTAGAGGAAGAACCCGGCCACGGCGGCCCCGCCGGCCTTGCCGATGTCGCCCAGAGCGAAGCCGCCCTTGTAGAGGAACACCCACGATCCGCTGCCGATCAGCGGTCCGCCGACCGGGCTGTTCATGCCGAATGCCCCGTAGGAGAATCCGCCGAACATGAAGGCGTACCCCACGAGGAAGTAGCCCACGAACCCGAGGCCGAAGATGGCGAAGTTCGTGCTCACCACGTGGGTGGCGTGCTTGGCCCGGCAGAAGCCGGTCTCGACCAGGGCGAACCCGGCCTGCATGAAGATCACCAGCACGGCGCCGATGACCACCCACAGGAGGTTGAGCTGCGCTCCGAGGAGCGTGACCTCCTCCTTGGTGGCGGCTTCGGCACCTGCCGGTGCGGAGTACCAGAGGGCAAGGGCCACACCGCCCGTCACCATGGCTGCTGTCGTGAGAACGCGCTTGGCCTTCACAGGATCCTCCAACTCCGCAGTTGCCGTGTGGTCGGTGCTGGCATAGGGGTGTCTCCTTGTCACGGCACGCAGGGGGCGTGCGCCTGGTACGTCGATGGGCAACGTACGGATGAGCGATCACCCAGCCGTGTCCGAGCGGTGAACGGTCAGGTTCGAGTCACTTTCACGAACTGGTGGCGAACCTGACGGCATTGCGCGTTTCGCGAATTGCCGGACCTGGGACTTGGATCGGGAGCCCGTCTGCCGTCAGATCGGCGTCAGATAGGGGCGAAGTGCCGCAATCGGTGCGACACGGAGACGAAACATCGGATCCGTATCGTCCCCTGACATGGGCATCCCGAGCACCGCAGCGCGTCATCGGCGTTGCGCGCTGCTGGTGGCCTTCGTGATCGCGCTCCTGGCCGTCGCGGCGACGCCGTCGGCATGCGATGCGGTGGAGTCCGTGGTCGTCACCACCTCGGCCAGGCCCGGCCCTGGACCCTCCGCGGCTGGCTCTGGTCGAGGCCACGTGAGCCTGTCCAGCCCCACCGGGCACGTCGTGGTGGTCAGCCGGATCGCGTCGGCCGCCGCGATCGGTTCCCGTCGTTCCTCGACGGTGCAGGTCACCCTGGGGCTCCTACTCGCCACCCTCGGCATCGGTCTGGTCCTCCGCCCCGCGGCCAAGGCCATCCGCCCGCTCCGATCGAACTCCAACCGTCGCCAGCACCGCGCCCGAGGTCCCGGTGCCTGTCGTGCCCCACCGCGTCGTCCGAACCCCCACCCGTGCCACCGCGCGGTGGCGCGTTCGGACGCGGGTCGCCTGCGGGCGACCACGGACACGGAGGCACCTCTTGTCGATCACCACTCCCACCTCGGCCGATCCCCTGGCCCTCGCCATCCGATGGATCTCGTTGCGCGGCGTGCAGGTCGTGCCGGCCCCGTCGCTTCCACGTCGCCGAGACACCCCGCCGATCGAGCACCCCGTCCTCTACCTGGTCGAGTCCCACCAGGAGCCGCCCCGGTCGTGGGGTGAGCTCGAGGATTGGGTCCGCCTGCCGGGGGATCCCGACGAGGTGTACGAGCGCGGTGACCGTCTGATGGTTCGTGCCGCCCAGCGAGGGGCGTCGTGGACCTACGTGGACGACGACGACATCTTGCGGGTGGGCACCGATCTGGTCCCGCTCAGCCCACTGGAGGCCCAGCTCGTGCGCGTGCTGCTCGCCCGGATCGATGAGGTCGTCCACCGCGCGGAGCTCGAGGCCGCGCTGTGGCCCGACGGTGCGCCGGCCGACACCCGCGCCCTCGACAACCGCCTGACCCGCCTACGCCGCCGGCTGGGGCCGCTGCCCATGGAGATCCACACCGTGCGGGGCAGGGGCTTCCTGCTCGAGCGCTCGGTCCACCGGTCTGGCGGCTCGCAGGTGTGAGCGGCTGGTCTACCGTCCACCTCCGTGGCTGCCGACGTCGACGACCTGATCGCACCCGATGCCCCGCCGTGGTTCCGGCGGGCGCTGCACACGCCGTTCTTCGACGAGCACGTGGAGGTGGAGGGCACGCGCATCCACTACCTGGCGTGGGGGGAGCCCGGCCGCCGTGGCCTGGTCTTCGTGCACGGTGGCGCCGCCCACGCCCACTGGTGGACGCATGTGGCCGCCTCCTTCTCCCGGCAGTACCGCGTGGCGGCCATCGACCTGTCGGGGCACGGCGACAGCGAGCACCGCACCGACTACTCGCTCGAGCGGTGGTCGCGCGAGGTGATGGCGGTGGCCGCCGACGCCGGCATCGACGGCCAGCCGGTGCTGGTGGGCCACAGCATGGGCGGCTTCGTCACCATCGCCACCGGTGCCCTGCACTCCGACGACCTCGCCGGCGTGATCGTGCTCGACTCGCCGGTGGCCGAGCCGGCCCACGAGATCGGTGCCGCCAAGGCGGGCCAGGCGTTCGGCGTGCCCCGGGTGTACCCGACCCAGGAGGAGGGCCTGGCCCACTTCCGCACCGTGCCGCCCCAGGAGCACTACCTGCCCTACGTGATGCACCACGTGGCCCGGCGGTCGCTGCGGGAGGTGCCGGGTGGGTGGAGCTGGAAGTTCGACCACAACCTGTTCAACGCCTTCACCGGCAGCATCCGCGGGGTGGCGCTCCCGTACCTGCCCCAGGTGGCGTGCCGGTTCGCGCTCCTGCGGGCCGAGATGGGCCTGGTCACATCCGACATCGGCGACTCGATGTACGAGATGCTCGGACGCTCGGCCCCTGTGGTGGAGATCCCCGAGGCCGGCCACCACGGCATGCTCGACCAGCCGCTCCTCGTCACCACCGCCGTGCGCACGCTCCTCGCCGACTGGGACCACTCCACCCCGCGCCGCCGCTGAGCGCCCGAGCAGCCCGCCATCCCGTTTCGGGAGGTTCGCGGGCGACCGGTAGGTTTGTGCGTCCCATGGCTCGACCCGCGTTCCACGCCCCCAAGGGCACCCAGGACATCCTCCCGCCGGCCTCGGCTCGGTGGGAGGCCCTGCTGGCCACGTTCGCTCGGGTGGTCGACCGGGCCGGGTACGGGCTGGTGCAGTCGCCGATGTTCGAGGAGCTCGGCGTCTTCCAGCGCGAGACCGAGGGCGCCGACGCCGTCCGCAAGGAGATGTACGACTTCGAGGACAAGGGCGGGCGTCGCATCGCCCTGCGCCCCGAGGGCACGGCCTCGATCGTGCGGGCCTTCGTGCAGCACCAGCCGCCCACGCCCTGGAAGGTGTGGTACGCCACGCCGGCGTTCCGCTACGAGCGGGCCCAGGCCGGGCGCTACCGCCAGCACCACCAGGTGGGGCTCGAGGTGCTGGGCTCGGCCGATCCCGACGTCGACGTCGAGGTGATCTCGCTGGGTTGGGAGCTCCTCGCCGCCCTCGGCCTGCGCCAGGTGGAGCTGCTGGTCAACACCATGGGCACCGCCGAGGACCGCCTCCGCTACGTCGAGGTGCTCCGGGCCTGGCTCACCGAGCGCCAGGGCGACCTCTCGCCCGACGACCGGGAGAAGGTGGCCGCCCACCCCATGCGGGTGCTCGACTCCAAGCGGCCCGAGACCCAGGCCCTCACCGCCGACGCACCGGCCATCGCCGACCACCTCTCGCCCGAGAGCGAGGCCCACTTCGCGCGCGTGCGGGCCGGCCTCACCGCCCGCGGGATCAGCCACACGGTGTCGCCCCGCCTGGTGCGGGGGTTCGACTACTACACCCACACCACCTTCGAGTTCGTGCCCACCCTCGTCGACAACGCCCAGGCCACGATCCTGGGCGGCGGCCGCTACGACGGTCTGGTGGAGGAGCTCGGCGGGCGACCCACGCCCGGCATCGGCTTCGGGTCGGGCATCGAGCGGCTGCTCATCGCCTGCGATGCCGAGGGCGTCTTCCCCACGCCCGCCCGCGG
>CAZIVZ010000276.1:0-5061 GCA_964542495.1 uncultured Aquihabitans sp. | reverse complement strand
CGCCATCGCCGGGTCGCTGGTGGCCAGCCAGAGCAGCGGGTTCGACACCTCGCTGATGCAGCAGATCCTCGTGTACTCCTTCGCCGGTGCCGCGCTGGGTGGCTTCGACAGCCCCATCGGGGCGGTGGTCGGCGGCCTCATCGTTGGGGTGGCCGAGTCGCTCACCTACCAGTACGGGCCCGACATCGGTCTCGCCGGCATCGAGCTGGTGGTGCCCATGGCCCTGATCCTCGGTGTGCTGCTCATCAAGCCCAACGGCCTGTTCGGTCGCACGATCGTGGAGCGCGTGTGATGGAGCTCCTCACCCGGCACTGGTTGCGGATCGTGGTGGGCGTGGTCGCCTCGGTGGTGGCGGTGGCGATCCCGTTCACCAGCAACCCCACCGACAACCTCCTGATCGCCCAGGTCTTCTACCTGGCCATCGCGGCCATGGGGCTCAACCTGCTCACCGGCTTCAACGGCCAGGTCTCCATCGGCCACGGCGCCTTCTACGGGGTGGGGGCGTTCACGTCGGCCATCCTCGTCACCGAGCACGGCTGGTACCTCGAGGCCACCATCCCGGTGGCCGCCGTGCTGGCCGCGGCGCTCGGGGTGGTGGTGGGGTTCCCGGCCCTACGGGTGAAGGGTCTCTACCTCGCGCTCATCACCCTGGGCCTGTCGGTGCTGTTCCCCCGGGTCACCGCCAAGTTCGTCGATGGTCCCGGCGGGGTGCCCCTGCTCCAGCCCAAGCGGTCGCAGGTGGCGTCGCTGGTCGACGGCCTGGCCGACGACCAGTACCAGTACTTCGTCTGCCTCGGCGTCATGGTCCTGTTGTTCGTGCTGGCTTCCAACCTCATGCGCAGCCGGGCCGGCCGGGCCATGATCGCCGTGCGCGACCAGGAGATCGCCGCCTCCACCGTGGGCATCAACGTCGCCGGCGTGAAGGTGGGCAGCTTCGCCCTCTCGGCCGCCTACGCCGGGGTGGCGGGCGCCCTCTCGGTGATGGTCACGCGCGTGGCCGACGCCTCCAACCCGCTCACCTACTTCCAGCTCTCCATCGAGTTCCTGATCGCCGTGGTCATCGGTGGGGCCGCCACCATCACCGGCCCGTTCCTCGGCGCCGCCTTCCTGGTGTTCGTGCGCAAGCGCTTCGAGGGCACCGAGGCGCTGGCCCCGGCGCTGCTCGGCGGGGTGCTGATCCTGGCGGTCTACGTCCTCCCCGACGGCATCGTCGGCGGGTACCGGCGCCTGGCCGCCCGGGTCGGCCGGGCGCGCTCCGCCGTCCCGCCCGCGTCATCGGCACCCGATCCACCCACCCTCCCGAACCCATCCACCTAGGAGCACCCATGCACCGATCCCGTTTCCTGCGAGCGCTCGCTCTGCTGTTCGCCATCGCCCTGATCGCCTCAGGTTGCTCGGGGCGAGACGACGACGGCGCCGACACCTCCACCAACGGTGGCACCAGTGGCGGTGACACCGGTGGCGAGGAGGCGTCGGGCATCGACACCAGCAACTGTCCCGACACCGACACGGCCGGGATCGACGGCGACACCATCGTGCTCGCCTCGTCGTTCCCGCAGTCCGGCCTCACCGCCGCCTTCGCCCAGATCTCCAAGGGCTACAAGGCCTACTTCGACAAGCTGAACGCCGACGGCGGCGTCGAGGTGGCCGGCAAGAAGTACCAGATCAAGGTGGTCGACAAGGACGACGAGTACAACGCGTCCAAGACCGTCCAGAACATCAACGAGGAGGTCGGCCCCGACGGCACCAAGGCCTTCGCCGTGTTCAACGTGGTGGGCACCGCCAACAACGTGGCCATCCGAGAGGCGCTGCACGAGAACTGCGTGCCCAACCTGTTCGCCGCCACCGGCTCACCAGCCTGGGGCAACCCCGAGTTCCCGTGGCTGGTGGGCTCCACGCTGGCCCCGTACACGCTCGAAGCCAAGGCGTTCGCCGACTACCTGAAGGAGAACGCGCCGGAGGCCAAGGTGGCCATGCTGGTGCAGGACGACGACTTCGGGAAGGCCTACGAGGAAGGCTTCAAGAAGGCGATCGAGGGCACCGACATCACCGTGGCCGAGGTGGCCACCTACCCGACGGGGGCCAACGAGGTGGCGTCGCAGATCACCAGCCTCAAGGCGTCGGGCGCCGACACCTTCTTCAACGGGGCCACGTTGCTCGCCTGCCCGAACGCGCTGACCGAGGCCTCCGCCGGCGGGTGGGCCCGTGAGCACACCTTCGTGTCGGGCACGTGCATCTCGAAGACGCTGATGGGCATCGCCACGTCCACCGACCCCAAGTCCACCGACGGCGTGCTGGCCACCACCAACATCAAGGACCCGCTCAACCCGGCCTTCGCCGACGACGAGGCGATGAAGGAGTACCTGGCGGTCATCGACGAGTTCGGTGCCGACGACGTCGACCCCGAGAACGGCATCGTGGCCTACGGCTACACGCAGGCGGCGGTGTTCGCGTACGTGCTCGGGCAGGTCGACGAGCTCAGCCGCTCGGCGGTGATCAACGCCCTGCGCAGCATCGACACCGAGGGCCTGGGCCTGGCGCTCGACGGGGTGAGCATCAAGATGGGCGAGGACGACCCGTTCCTGGCCGAGAACCTGCAGCTCGTCCAGTACGACTCGGCCAACCAGTACTTCGAGAACGTCGGCGAGGTCATCGACTTCGAGGGCAAGACCGCCGATCTGACCCCGGAGGACCTGATCACCGGCTGATCAGCCGATGCGCTGAACCAGCACGTCCGCGAGGGCCTCGGCGTCGGTCACGACGTCGAGGCCCTCTCGCGTCCGGAGCCACGCCAGGTTGCGGCGGTGGAGGTCGACGACCGGGTCGAAGCGGTTGAGCACCACCAGGACCTCGAAGCCGGCGAACACCGCCACCGAGACGAGCACGGCGTTCACGGTGCCGAGCCCGGCGTCGGCCACCAGCACCACCAGGTCGGGGTCGACGAGGTCGGCGAGCGTCACGGCGTCGGCATCCTCGGCGAGCGGGGAGCGCGGGCCGCCTACGGTCTCGAGCCACCCCAGCGCCACCGGCGGCTCGGGCCAGGCGAGCTCCTCGATCAGGTCGTCGACCATCGGTGCCGGCCACCCGAGCACGTCGGCCGCCATGGGCGGCGCCAGCGCCACCGGGTAGGAGCGGTGGTCGGGGCAGACGGTGCCGGGATCCTCGCCGCTGGCGGCGCCGAGCACCTCGGCGTCGGTGGGCATCGGGTCGTCGGGGTCGAACGACTGGGCCGGCTTGCGGGCGGCCACGCCCACGCCCCGGGCCACGAGCTGCTCGATGGTGCGCGCCCCCACCCACGTCTTGCCGATCTCTGTGGCGGTGCCGGCCACCAGCACCAGGTGGCGGGGGCGGGTCACGGCGCCGGGAGATCGAGGTCGGGGCCGAGGCCCAGGGCGGCCAGGGCCGCCACCAGCCGGTCGACGTCGGCGTCGGTGTGGGCTGCGCTCAGCGTGACGCGCAGCCGGCTGGACCCGGGAGCCACCGTGGGGGGACGGATGGCCGGGACCCACAGCCCCTGTTCCAGCAGGTCGGCGGCGGCGGTGAGGGCGAGGCGCTCGTCGCCCAGCACGATCGGCACGATGGGCGACGCGTGACCGGGGCGAAGGCGGGCGACGTGGTGGCGCAGCGTGGCGCGCCGATCGTCGCCCTCGGGGCCGAGTAGCACGTGCAGAGCTGCGAGGGCGGCGCCCGCATCGGCCGGGGTGAGGGCGGTGGTGAAGATGCCGGGCCGGGCCACGTTGACCAGCAGGTCGGCCACCCGGTCCGAGCAGGCCACGAACCCGCCGAGCGACCCAAGGGTCTTGGACAGCGTGCCCACCCGCACCACCTCCACGTCGGCCAGCTCGTGGGCGGTGGGCTCGGGGCCCAGCACCGCGTGGGCCTCGTCGAGCACGAGCAGGGCTCGGTGGCGCCGGCAGATGTCGGCCACGGCGGCCACGTCGAGCAGGTCGCCGTCCATGGAGAACACGGTGTCGGCCACCACCAGGGTGGGTGCGCCCGGCGCGCCCACGAGCGATTCGAGCTCGTCGAGGTCGCCGTGGCACCAGATCGTCACGTCGGCCCGGGCCAGTCGGGCGCCGTCGATGATCGAGGCGTGGTTGCGCTCGTCGGACACGATCCGCACGCCCGCGGCGCCCAGGGCCGTCAGGGTGCCGAGGTTGGCGGCGAACCCGGTGGGGAACAGCACGGCGCGCTCGGTGCCCTTCCACGCCGCCAGCTCCTGCTCGAGCTCGTCGTGCACCGGGCGGGCCCCGGTGATGAGGCGGGCGCCACCCGAGCCCGTGCCCCAGCGGTCGAGGGCGGCGTGGGCGGCGGCGATCACCTCTGGGTGGGTGGTGAGGCCGAGGTAGTCGTTGGAGGCGAACGACGTGACCGGACCGGGCTGCCCGTCGAGGGTGCCGTGGGGGCCCCAGGCGTCGAAGGCGCGGAACCGCCGCCAGCGGCCCTCGTCGCGGATGGCCTGGAGGCGCCCGTCGAGCCAGGGCCCCCAGTCGCCCGGCTCGCGGGTCACGCCGGGCTCGACGTGCGGCCCGGCTCGGTCACCTCGCCGATGGCGTCGGCCACGGTGTCGACGATGCGGTCGACCTCGGCCGCCGTGGTGGTGAGCGGGGGCATGAGGACGACCACGTCGCCGAGCGGGCGGATGAGCACGCCCCGGTCCACGCACGCCGCCGAGACCCGCCGGCCCCAGCGGAGGCCGTCGGCCGGTGGGGCGAGCTCGATCCCGACCATGAGCCCCTGCTGGCGGACCTCGGCCACGGCGGGAAACGGAGCGACGCGGTCGGCCAGGGCGGCACGGAGCTGCCCGGCGCGCTCGGCCACGTTGGCCAGCACGTCCCACTCGTCGATCAGTTGCAGGTGGCGCAGGGCCACCGCCGCAGCCAGGGCGTTCCCGCTGTAGGAGTGCCCGTGGTAGAAGGTCCGCTCCGAGAGGTCGGGCCCGCGGAACGCCGACCACACCCGCTCGCTGGCCACGGTGGCCGAGAGCGGCAGGTACCCGCCGGTGATGCCCTTGCCCAGCACGAGCAGGTCGGGCCGGGTGCCGCACTGCTCGGTGGCGAA
>CAZIVZ010000275.1:0-5065 GCA_964542495.1 uncultured Aquihabitans sp. | reverse complement strand
CTGAACACCTGTCCCCAGGTGGGCTTCTCGAGGAACCGGTCGATCGAGCCGTCGTCGTTGGTGATCACGATCCCGAACTCGAGCGGGTTCTCCACCGCCACCAGACCGATCGTTGCGAGCGCGCCCTTCTCCTCGTGGAAGTCGAGGATCTGGCCGAGGTCGAGGTCCGTGAGCACGTCGCCGGAGATGACGAGGAACCGCTCGGTGAGCACGTCACGGGCGTTGCGCACCGAGCCCGCGGTGCCGAGCGGCTGGTCCTCGGTGGCGTAGACCATCCGCACCCCGAACTCCGAGCCGTCCCCGAAGTAGTTGCGGATCTGGTTGGCGAGGAACGCCACCGTGACCACGATCTCGTCGATGCCGTTGCGCTTCAACAGTCCGACGATGTGCTCCATCATCGGCCTGTTGGCCAGCGGCAGCATGGGCTTGGGGCAGTTGGAGGTGAGGGGCCGCAGCCGGGTTCCCTCGCCTCCCGCCATGATCACGGCCTTCATGGCACCGAACCTACCCCCGCGACCCGGGGTGGAAGACCGGCCGGGACCAGCGGCCCTACGACGCCGCCTCGGCGGCGCGCCGCGTCTCTCGTCCCTCGCGCAGCGCGCGCAGCCCGATCGGCAGGTACATCGCCCAAGAGACGTAGCTGAAGATCAGGCCGGGGATGGCCGCCACCCACGCCAACACGTGGGCCGTCGGGGCCCACGACAGCGTGGACTCGGACGCGAGGAACAGGGGGAAGGCGATCATGAGGGCGAAGGTGCCGGCCTTGCCCCACCAGGTGACGTCGATGCGGCGCGATCCCAGCGCAGCCAGGACCACCGTGGTGGTCGCCACCACCGCCTCCCGCACCAGGACCATGACCGCCACCCACACCGGCACCGAGCCATCGATCACGATCGCCGTCACGCCCACGAAGAACAGGAGGCGGTCGGCCACAGGGTCGAGGACCTTCCCCACGGTGGAGACCTGCCGGTAGCGCCGGGCGATGTATCCGTCGACCCAGTCGGTTGCGCCCAGCACGGCGAGCAGGACGGCGGCCGCGGCCCGGTTGTCGCGCCCGAAGAGGAGGTAGACGAACACCGGAAGGCAGCTCAACCGCACCAGCGAGATGATGTTGGGGACGGTGAGGATGCGGTCCTCGCCCCCGGTTGCCGGTTCGGCCCCCGCAGCGGCCACCGACGGGTCCGCAGCAGTCATGAGCGGGATCCTACAGACGCACGAGCGCCCCCACGGGCCTCGTAGGCTCCACCAATGGCGACGATCTTCACCCGCATCCTCGAAGGCGACCTCCCGGGCGAGCTCGTGTGGCGCGACGACCGCTGTGGGGTGTTCCTGGCGCTCGGCCCGCTCCGGCCGGGCCACGCGCTGGTGGTGCCGGTGGTCGAGGTCGACCACTGGCTCGACCTCACCCCCGACGTGGTCGCCCACCTCTTCGGCGTGGCGCAGGTGATCGGGCAGGCGCAGATGGCCGCCTTCTCGCCCACCCGCATCGGCCTCATCGTGGCCGGCCTCGAGGTTCCCCACGCCCACATCCACGTGATCCCGATCGGCACCGAAGCCGACCTCGACTTCGCCAACGCCGACCGCGACGCCGGCCCCGCGGACCTGGTGGCGCCGGCTGCCGCGCTGCGCCGGGCCCTGCGCGACGCCGGGCACGCCGAGGTGGCCGGCGACTGACCGCCCCGATCGCCCGCCTCGGGGCCTGGGGCGATCAGCCGTCCCGCTCGAGCACGAACACGGCCTGCGCCTCGAAGGTGGGCACGAACCCGCGCCGCTCGAACCGGTGCAGCACCTGGCGGCGCCGCTGAGTGGTCCAGACGGGCTCTCCGGTGGGGCCGTCGACCTCGGCGGTGTCGAGCAGGATCACGTCGACCTGGCGGGTCACGGCCGCCACCCGCTCGGCGGTGAGGTCGCCCGGATCCGGCGGGAGCTCCACCAGGTGGGCTCGCTCGGCCACGAGCACCGTGGCGGTGGGCGACACACCCACCGCCTGGCGCCGGCCGATGCGATCGGCCGCGAGCAGCCGGGCGCCGTCGACCACGTCGCGGCTCCCCCACGACCACGGATGGCGGTAGGGCGACGAGGGCGCCTCCGTCACGAAGAAGAGGGTGGCCCCGGCGAGCAGGGCGATGAGGACCCGCCGGTCGACGTTGACGCGCGTCACGCTGAGCTGGCCGATGCGCTCCAGCGCGTACACCAGCGCCACGAACACGAACGCGAGGGCGGGCGCGATGTGGGCGGCCGCCGGGGAGAGGTCGAGGACGCCCACCTGGGCCACCCGCTGCACGGACCGATCGGCGATCATTGCCAGGGCCAGGGCGGGAAGGGCCATCGCCAGCTTGCGCGGCGACACGAGCGGCAGGAACAACAGCGGCGCCAGCACCACCACCAGGAACAGGACGCTCGGCTCGGCCAACAGCTCTCGCAGCTCGGAGATCGGGTGGGTGAGCAGACGTGGGAGCACGGCGAGCGGGGTGGTGGCCCTGGCCACGAACTCGCCCGCCGGCGTCAGCGACCGGTCGGGAACAGCCGGATCGAGCACGGCCACGGCCACGATCGACCATGCCAGGCCCACGCCGGCGGTGGCGAGGCCCTGCACACGCCGGCCGTGGGTGGCCACCACCACGCCGAGGGCCACGACGGTCAGGCCGAGGTCGGCCCGACAGGCGAGGACGAGCAGCACCAGGGCTGCGTACCCGCGCCATCGCTCGTGGCGGGCGAGGAGGTAGGCCCACAGCAGGGCCGGGAGGGCGATGGCCTCGGGGTGGAAGGCGCTGAGGTTGGTGCGGTGCAGCGTGGGCGCGAGCACGAACGCCACCGCCACCACCATCGACGCGCCGACCCGCAGGTGGGCGTCGTCTCGTGCCAGCCGCCAGAGGGGCACGACCGCCAGGGCGATCGCTGCGGCCTGCACGGTGGTGAAGAGAGCCTCGGGTGGCACCAGGCGCGTGAGCCACAGCACGGGCTCGGCCACGAGCGACCAGGTGCCCCGCGCCGGGTCGACGCCGCCGACCGCGCTGCCCTCCCAGCCGTGCTGGCGGCGCCAAGCGGCCTGGAGCCATGGGCCGAGCCCGCTGCCGCCTTCGAGCGACCGGACCGCGGCGGCATCGAGCGCCACCAGGACGGTGAAGGTGATCCCCGCCAGCAGCCAGGGCAGCAGCCGGTCGGCCTTCTCCCCGTCGAGCATCCCGCTCAGACGCAGCAGCTGGCGATCCCAGCGCCGACGGAGGCCGGGCCCGCCGGTGGCCGTCATGGTCCGCCGGGCCCTCCGCCGTCACCGCTGGACACGTGGGACGCGTCGCTCGGGTCCACCGGGTCGACGAGGTGGGGGCCGCGGTTTCGGACGTTGCCGACCTCGCTGGACACCGGGTGCATGGTCAGCAGTCGAGGCGGGGCCGGGACCAGCAGCCGGCCCAGGGTCTCGAGGTCGGCGTTGCCTGGATCGAGCCACTCGTCCCACGCCGAGGGCGGGAGGACCACCGGCATGCGGTCGTGGATCGAGGACAGGGTCTCGTTGGCGGCGGTGGTGATGATGGTGGCCGATCGGAGCCGCTGCTCGCCGTCGCGATCGGGCCCGCGCCACTCCTCCCAGAGCCCGGCGAAGGCCAGCGGCTCGTCGTCGCGGCGGTGGATGAAGTAGGGCTGCTTGGTCTTCTGGCCCGCCACGCGGTGCCACTCGTAGAACCCGTCGGCCGGCACGATGCAGCGGCGCTTGCGGAACGCGTGCTTGAACGCGTTCTTGTCGGCCAGGCCCTCGGACCGGGCGTTGATCATCTTGTTGCCGATGGCGGGCGACTTGGCCCAGAACGGCACCAGGCCCCAGTGGTGGGGCTCGAGGTGGCGAACCCCGCCGTCGACCATGACCACGTACACGTCGTTGGTGGGCGCGACGTTCCAGTTGGGCGCGAGGGCCGCCTCGACGGGCGCCTGGGCGTCGAAGTAGCGGGCGATCTCGTCGGGCGGGGACGACGAGACGAACCGGCCGCACATGGCCGCGACGCTACCGCTGCATGGTCGGGCGGCCCGGGACCGGCGGGCTCAGGGCCGTAGGGCGAGGCGGGCGGTGGAGCGAAGCGTGGACAGCAGCGCGAGGCCGACCACGGCGATGGCGGCCACCGGGTGCCAGGCCAGCCCGGCGAGGGCGGCGGCGGTGAGCACCTGCACCCAGGCGGCAGCGGCGCGAGACGCCGGCGCCGCCGCGTCGAGGCGTTGGTGGACGCGGCCGAGAGCGGCGGGTGTGGTGGCGGACCGCCCGATGAGGACCGCCGAGCCCCGCACCGCGCCGAAGACCCCGCCGATGACCAGCGCCTGGGTGGGGCTGGCGGTGAGCACGGCGAGGGCGATGGTGAGCAGCACCCCTGCGGTCATGATGTAGGTGGCCACCCCGAACCCGATCTGGCACCCGAACCCGGCGCCGTACACCCAGGAGCGGTAGCGGCGCAGCCAGGCGTCGTTCACCTGGCGCTTGAGGATCGGCAGGTCGACGCCGAGCAGGCCGAGGTCGATCGCGGCGGTCACCAGCGCCAGCGCCGCGCCGATGGCCAGGCGGGTGCTCGGCTCGAGGCCGAGGGCGTCGAGGGCGGCGGCACCGGCTGCCGCCAGCGCGCCGAGGGAGATCCCTCCGAGCACGCCGCCCGCGGTGAACCACGCCGCGGTGATGCCGAACCGGTTGCCTCGCCCCGACTCGGTCATGGGGGTCAGGGACGACAGCATCGACAGCCCGCACGGTGACCAGATGCCACGGACCGCCGAGACCACCGCGACGGGGAGGGCGAAAAGGAAGAGCGTGGGACCCATGACGGGCCCCACGCTACTCCCACGCTCGAAGGGGAGCTCGGTTCAGTGACCGGCGCCCGCGGGCACCTCCACGTCACCGGCCTGGAACAGCCCGAGAGCGCCCTTGCCGACGTTGGCGAACTTGTGGGTCACGATCGGGTACAGCCCGGCCTCGTCGAAGGTGAACTCGACGTAGCCGCCCTGCGCGGGTTGCAGGTCGAGCGCCTGAGCGCCACCCCGCCGGCCGTCCGGCTCCAGGAGCTTGGTGCCCTCCTTGAAGACCGTGTCGAAG
>CAZIVZ010000274.1:2089-5072 GCA_964542495.1 uncultured Aquihabitans sp. | reverse complement strand
CCCGCCACGCCCTCGCCGTCGACCCGGGCCTGCTGAAGCGGGCCGCCCTCGAGCGCACCGACGGGCTCGACCCGGTGGAGATGGTGCTGGCCACCGCCCGGCTCAAGCAGTTCGCCCCCCGCACCACCGACCTGGCTGCTGCCCCCGGCCTGGCTGCGGTGCACGCGCCCGCCGAGCAGCGCCTGGCCACCCTGCGAGCCATGGCCGGCGCCGCCGCCACCTCCGCCGCGGCGCTCCCGCTGGCCCAGTACGGCCTGATCGCCGCGGGCGCCTTCGTGAGCCCGGGGTGGGCCGCCGCCGCGGCGCTGGCCGCCACCGTGCAGCCCCACCTGGCCACGCGAGGCACGCCGTTCGCGCCCCCGGACCTGCGCTCGGCCGTGGTCCTCGGCCGCACCGTCACCCTCCCGCGCCGGGCCCTCGCCGCCCTGCGCAGCAGGTGGGAATCGGCCGTGGTGGTCCCGGCCGACCCACGGGCGGTGGAGGAGCGCCGACCCACCTACGCCGCCCTGTTGGTGCAGGGCACCGAGCCCTTCTTCGAGGATCGGGTGGACCGGTGCCCCTGGTGCGGATCGATCAGCATCGCACCCCGCCTCACGACGCCGGACCTCTCCCAGCACAAGCCCGGCCAGTTCACGCTCGACCAGTGCGACAGCTGCGACCACGTGTTCCAGAACCCGCGCCTGTCACCCGAGGGCCTCGACTTCTACTACCGCGACTTCTACGACGGCCTGGGTGCGGATGCCCTCGACCTGGCCTTCTCCACCGTGGAGCCGTCGTATCGCGGCCGGGTCCGGATGGTGGCCGCCGAGGCGCAGTCACCGTCGCGCTGGCTCGACGTCGGCGGCGGCCACGGGCACTTCTGCCTCATCGCCGTCGAGGATCTGCCCGACACCAGCTTCGACCTGATCGACCAGAGCGAGGCCGCCCTCGACGCGGCACGTCGGGGTTGGGTGGCCGAGGCCCACGAAGGTCGCTTCGTGGACCTGGCCGAGGACCTGGCCGGCACCTACGACGTGGTGAGCATGCACCACTACCTCGAACACACGCGGGAGCCTCGGGACGAGATCGCTGCCGCCCGCACCGCGCTCGTGCCCGGCGGCCTGCTGCTCATCGAGGTGCCCGACCCGGAGCGCTCGTGGAGCGGTCGGGTGGGGCCGTACTGGGGCCCGTGGCTCCAGCCCCAGCACCTGCACTTCGTGCCGATCGACAACCTGTGCGCCGAGCTCGAGCGGCAGGGCTTCACGGTTCTCGCCCGGCAGCGGGGCGATGCGCACCAGCCCGTCGACTACTCGTCGTTCGTGGGCATGGTGAGCCAGCGCCTGGCCCCCGCTCCCGAAAGGCCCTGGCTACCGCCCACCACGCGAGCCCAGCGGGTCGGGCGCCTGGCCGTGCTCGGCGCGTTCCTGCCCGCACTGGCCAAGGCGTACGTGGCCGACCTGGTGCTGTCGCCGATCCTGCGGGACCGTCCCGGCGGGTCCAACACCTACCGGGTGCTGGCGCGCCGAGACTGAGCCGCGAACCTCACGCGCGAAATCCGCAGGAACGTCGCTCCCGCACACCACATTCGCCTGGGGGTCGGGTCACTGGACCCAGGTGAGGCCGGTCTCGTGCAGGTGCACCAGGGCGCTGCGCGCGTCTCGGCCGCGGGCGAGCCGGAAGGCGTCCTCGTCGATGAGGACCACCCAGAGATAGGTGACCGGCGCGCCGCGCCGGGACAGCCCCGACAGGTCCGGGACCGGGAGGTCCTGGGTGTAGGGCGGCCGAGCCGTGAGCAGCAGGGCGGCCTTGTCAGGGCCGAACGCCGGGTACGCCCCGGGGGACCCGCCGATGGTGTGGCCCTCGCCGAGCCAGGTGCAGCGACCGAACGGGATCGTGGCCAGGGCGCCGACGAGGTCGGCCCCGGCCTGGTCGGGCACGGTGCGGGCGATGGCCAGCTCGATGCGCGCCACCCCGTCGGGGTCGTCGAGGTACTGCTCCACGCCGGCCATGCGCTGGGCCGACAGGCCCGTGGTTGCCGTCACCCAGATGTCGGTGCCGGGCAGCCGGTGGCGGGTGGCGATGAGCTCCGGGAACACCGCCTCGCCCAGGGGCCAGGCGGCGTCCTGCGGGCCGAGGCGCTGCTCCAGGTGGGCCAGCCCGACCGAACGGATCTCGGGCCAGGCGCCGCCGCGGCGCCACTCCCAGAACTCGCGCGACTGCATCGCCTTCTGGTCGAACACCTGCCGGGCGTCCTTGGTGAGCTCCCATGCCAGGGGGCTGCGGCCCCGGGCGTAGCGCGCGTAGCCGTAGAAGCTGTCGCGCCCGGCCCAGCCCGGGATCACCGCGACCGCGCCTTCACCGTCCACCAGGGCGACGGCGTCGCCCTCCTCGAACCACACGAGCCCCGCGTTCTGGCCGAGACCTGGGCACCCCTCGGGGTGGCGCGTGCCGCCGGCGCCCATGCGCGGCGGCACGCCGGGGTCGGTGGCGTCGCCCCGGCCCGCCGGCGCGGGTTGGTGGTTGGCCACCCACACCGCCGACACGGTCTGGGGCTCGGCTCCGGTCAGGTCCTCGAGGTAGAGGTACACGTCACCCTCGCCCTTCAGCAACGAGGCCCGACGGGTGCGGTACGGGCTGACCTCCTGCATCAGGACTTCGGGCACGGCTCCCCTCCGGTCGGCGACGGGTGCTCGGACGGCGATCCCTTCAGCGAACCCATCGGCTGCTGGGCGGCGCGATCAAGGGCGCGGGGCCGGTAGGTGCTGCACCAGGGTGGCGGTGGCGGCGAACAGGTCGCCGTGGTCCGCCACCCGGGCCAGCACCTCGCCGGCCTCGAACGACAGGGCGGCCCCGCCGGCCGCCGCCTCGACCTCGTCCCACGACACCGGGGTGGACACCGTGGGACGGGGCCGCGCCCGCAGCGAGTACGCGCAGACCGTGGTCTTGTGGCGGCTGTTCTGGCTCCAGTCGATGAGCACCTTGCCGGTGCGCGCCGCCTTGGCCT
>CAZIVZ010000274.1:0-1989 GCA_964542495.1 uncultured Aquihabitans sp. | reverse complement strand
CGGCTGTTCTGGCTCCAGTCGATGAGCACCTTGCCGGTGCGCGCCGCCTTGGCCTGGGTGGTCACCACCAGCGTGGGGTGGGCGGCCTCGAGCACCTGGGCCACCGCCAGGGCGAACGAGGAGGCGTGCTCGTGGGTGTGGGGCGAGTTGAGCGGCACGTAGACCTGGAGGCCCTTGGAGCCCGAGGTCTTGGAATACGAGGCCAGGTCGACGCCGGCCAGGGTGTCGCGGATCCAGAGCGCGATCTCGGCGCACTCTGCCATGGCGGTCCCCGGGCCCGGGTCGAGGTCGAACACCACCATGGTGGGCTCGTCGATGTGGCCGGCGCGAGCCATGGGTGCGTGCAGCTCGATGGCGGCCAGGTTGGCGGCCCACGCCAGCGCGGCCGGCTCCGACAACCGGCAGTAGCCGATGGTGCCGTTGCGGTCGCCCGGCCCGTCGGCGGTCTGCACCCACTCCGGTCGGTGGCTCGGGCAGCGCTTCTCGAAGAAGGACCCGGCGTCCACGCCGTCGGGGAACCGCCGCATGGTGATGCCCCGGTCCCCCAGGTGCTCGAGCATCACCGGGGCGATGCGCACGTAGTAGTCGATCACCTCGGCCTTGGTGAACCCGGCTTCGGGGTAGAGCACCTTGTCGAGGTTGGAGACCGACAGGGTCCGCCCACCCACCGAGACCTCCACCTTGGCGGCCACGATCCCGCCCGTCGCAGGCTCAGGCCGACTTGCGGGCAGCAGCGGCGCGCTTGGCCACCTTCTTGGCGGGCGCCTTCCCGGCCGCCGACCTCTTGGCTGCCGCCTTGGGGGTGGCCGCCTCGACCTCGGCGTCGGTGCCGCTGACCTCGGCGTCGGTGCCGCTGGCCTCGTCGTCGGCCTCCTCGTGCTCGGCCTCCTCGCCGGCGGGGTGGCGGCGCCGGGCGGCCTTGGCGCCCTCGACGCTGGCCCGCAGCGCGGCCATGAGGTCGATCACGCGGTCGTCGTCGGCCGGCTCGGGCGCCTCCACCACGCCCTCCTCGCCGCTCTCCTTGCGACTCACCAGCTCCAGCACCTTCTCGCGGTAGTGGTCCTCGAACCGCCCGGGGTCGAAGGTGGCCTCGAGGCTGGCGATGAGCTGCTCGGCCATCGCCACCTCCTTGTCGGACACCTCGGCGGCCGCGACCGCGTCGAGCTCCTCGATCTCGTCGGCGGCGCGGATCTCGTCGGCGTAGCGCATGGTGGACAGCACCAGCTTCTCGCCGTCGGGCCGGATGGCGCAGAGGTGCTCCTTGCCCCGCATGACGAAGGTGGCGATGCCCACCTTTCCGGCCTCGCTCATGGCCTTGAGCAGCAGGGCGTAGGGCTTGGCGGTGGCGGGGTCAGGGCCGAGGAGGTAGGCCGAGTCGTAGTAGATCGGGTCGATCGACTCCAGGTCGACGAACTCGAGCAGGTCGATGGTGCGGCTCGCCTTCGGGTCCAGCGCCCGCAGCTCGTCCTCGGTGATCACGACGTGGCGACCCGACGCCAGCTCGTAGCCCTTCACGATGTCGGTGTAGGCGACCTCCACCCCGTCGGTCTCGCGGACCCGCTTGAGCCGCACGCGGCTGCCCGTCTCGGCGTCGAGCTGGTGGAAGCGCACCGAGCGGTCGACGGTGGCCGAGTACAGCTTCACGGGGATCGAGACCAGGCCGAAGCTGATCGCGCCGTTCCAGATCGGACGAGCCATCTCGCCAGCCTCCCACGATCAGACGTGACCTGACCACCCTCGGGGAGGAGGTACCCGACCGGCAGGGTTCCGAGACCCCCAGGTCAGGGACGTTCAGGCCAGCAGAGCGCGGGCCACGAGGTCGGTGCCGAAGGCGGTGAGGATGGCCAGGTACAGCAGGCCGGTGGCCGCCATCACCGCCGAGTACTGCCGCTCGCGCAGCGCCGCTCGGGTCACCACCACCAGGCCGAGGGTGGTCACCGCGCACGTGACCCACATCCAGCCGAGGATGCCGCCGTAGTCGTCGTCGAT
>CAZIVZ010000273.1:0-5079 GCA_964542495.1 uncultured Aquihabitans sp. | reverse complement strand
GCCACGCCCACCGCCAGGCTGGTGATGCTCTTGGCCATCGACCACGACAGCAGCTCGCTGTCGCCGTCGACCGCTTCGTAGGGCGGGTCGTCGCCGAGCGAGCGCAGGTCCTGCACCACTCGCCGGCCGAAGCGCTCGGCCACGAGCCGGCCCCGGGCCACAACGGCGGCGGCGTAGGTGCGCCCGAACACCGGGTGCTCGTCGTCGACCACGAGCTCGTCGAGCAGCGCCTCGAGGCGTCCGACGTCGGCCCCGAGGTCGGCCGGGTCCGCCTCCGGCCAGGCCTCGGTCGGCCAGGGGACCTCGTGGGGCTGGACGGGCAGGGGGAGCAGGGCACGGTCGGGCACGGGTCGCACGCCCTGATCCTGGCAGAGCCCGCGTGGTTCTGGTCGCGGATGTGGTCGTTCGGCGACCGGTTCCGCGACGAGAGTCCCGGGCGGTGGTTCTGGTCGCGGATGTGGTCGTTCGGCGACCGGTTCCGCGACGAGAGTCTCGGGCCCGGTCGACCTCAGCGGCGGCGGAGGGTGAGGGTGGTGGCCAGGGCGAGGTGGTCCGACAGGGAGCCGGCGGGGCCGCCGGTGGCGTCGCGCCCGGGGAACGCCCACCGGCGAGGGCGCTCGGCCTCCACCACCGACGAACCGTCGGCGGCCTGGGCCAGCCACAGGTAGTCGATCCGCTCGCCGGGATGGGTGTGGTCGTGGTGGGGGTGGTCGGCCACCAGATCCGGGTGGTCGTCGTCGGGCGGCAGGTGGTGGGGCTCGGTGAAGGTGCAGGTGTGCCCGTGGCCCACGCCGTGGGCGGCCCACAGGTCGACCAGCTCGATGCGGCGGAGGCGCAGCGCCAGGTCGTCGTAGCGGTGACGGGGATCGGCGGTGTCGGGGTCGTGGGCGGCCACGTTGAGGTCTCCCATCACCACCACGGGGTTGGCGGGACGCCGCTCCTCCTCCACGAACGCCACCAGCTCGTCGACCTGGCGCATGCGGGCACCGTGGTGACGGTGGGTGTGGCCGGCCCCGGGCGCTGGGATGAAGTCGCCGCCGGCGATGAGGTGGGTGGAGAAGACATCGACCTCGGGCAGGTGGGGCGCCAGGTGGAGGCGGGTGAGCACCACGCCCTTGGTGGCCATGGAGTCCGAGTCGCGCCAGTCGCCCCGGGCTCGGTAGGCGTGGTGGGCGGTGTGGGTGACGCGAGCCCGCCGGGGGTCCACCAGCGTGAGCAGGCCGCTCCCGGCCCGGCCGATGCCACGGCGTTGGGGACCGGCCACGGCCTGCACGTCGGGCCACTCGGCGGCCACCGCCCGCTGCTCGGACGCCTCGAAGACCTCCGACAGGGCGATCACGTCGAAGCGGTCCCGCACGGCCCGGCCCACCAGTGGGGCTCGGACCGGCACGTCCGGCGCGAACACCCGCGCCCCACCGGGGACCACCGGCCCGTCCTTCCAGAGCCGGGGCCGCAGCAGCCAGGTGTTCCAGAAGGCCACCCGGAGCGTGGCGGCGGCGTCGTCCATACGGGGCCCGAACCTATCGACCCGGCGAACCGCCGACCGGCGCGCACGATGCGGACGGTGCGGGCGGGGGCGGGCCCACCCACGTGAGCACCCGCAGGACGTGCCCCGCCAGGTGCAGGTCGTAGGCCCCGACCTCGGTGAACCCCGCGCTCGCGTAGAGCGCCCCAGCGGCGGTCAGGTTGTCGGACATGTCGAGCACGGGCCTCCGTCCCAGGCCGTGGGCGGCGCCGACGGCGGTGGCCAGCAGGGCCCGGCCCGTGCCGGTGCGCTGCGCCCGGCGGTGCACCACCAGCCGGCGGACCACCCCGAGCCCGGGCCCGGACAACCCGGTGGCCGACTCCCACTGCGCGGTGGCCGCACCGCCGTCGGGTTCGGTGAGCACCACGTGGCCCACGACCCCGCCGGGGTCCACCGCCACCCAGGCCGCCACCACATCGTCGGCTGCGCCCCAGGCCACGAGGTCGGCGGGGAGCACCACGGGGTAGGCATCGGTCTCGTGGGTGGCCCGCAGCAGGTCGGCCACCGCAGGGAGGTCTCCCTCGGTGCGAGGGCGGATGGCGATCGACGGCACGATGACCTCAGCGGGGGAGGAGGGCGATGACCGCCGACAGGGCGTCGGCGTCGACACACATCCTTGTCGTCGCCGTAGCGCAACACGCCAGCGAGTTCGCTGGAGCAGGCCTCAGTTACCCGATCGCCCGGTCGACCTCCGCTTGGGCTGCGGCAACGGCGTCCTCGTGGCGATTGGCGGGGATGAAGTGGGTTCCCAGGTAGCCGATGACCTTGCCGTCCTCGGTGGTGACTGGGGCGGCCTCGATGACCATGAGGGCAGGCGCCACCTTCGCCCACCGCTCGTCGTCCGCGCTGTGGATCCCGAGCTCGGCGAGGTCCTCATCCACTCGGTCGTTCTGCGTGTCGAGGTCCGCGTCGAGTACGAAGCCGCCGCTGCTCCGGCCGGTCTCCGGGTCCATCACCGGCAGCGGCTCGCCGGCTGCTCGCATGGCCAGCATCTTCTCCTGGGCTTCGGTCAGGCCCTTCTCATCACTCGCACCCACCTCGGTGGTGCGGGTGCTACCCGCGCGGCGTGGCGCCTCGGCGGAAACGCTCGCCACCGAAATGACGGCTCCGGCCAGACACGCCGTAGCTCCGGCCAGGGCGGCAACTCGTGAGATTCGCTTCATGACCTCAGATCTCGCCTTCTACTTGGTTGTCACGGTCGGGGTGAATGGAGTCTTGTAAGCCCAGGATCCGCCGGGGTTCCGCTGGGATTCGTTCGTGGAATACGCGTATGCATCGTTCACGGTTGCTCCGTGGTTGCAGTAGTCCGCCTGCCCGACCGTGACGGAGGCCTGGGTGTAGGTCGTGGCTCGCGGCGTTTGGCCACAGAGGCCATGCATCTCGCTCCACTTCTCCGCTTGGACCCTCAGCGCGTTCCAATTCGGAAGGAACCCACTCGATTCGGTGGTGCAGGTATCCACCCGGAACAGGGTTCGCGCTCCGAACGCCGCTGGCTCGTTGTCGCTCAACTCCTGGATGCTCGACTGGCAAGCCCAGCAAGCTCATCGCCACGAGTGCGGCAGCGCAGAAACGAGCGAGTGATGCCATGGTGCTCCTCCTGTCCGCGCTCCAATCTGGAGATCGGCAGAGCACCCGGTACCTCGCGTCTCAACAGTGAAGCACCCCATTCCTGTGGCGTCATTGAGTGTCGTGTAGCGACCGCTGATCTTCATGGCTGGCGATCTTCCCGAGGTTCGAGCGTGTCGCGGCCAGATGGTGTGGACTCGGCTGGCGCCACAGCCTGCCCAAGGCGCGCCTGGTTGGGTCGGCTACCTCTCGGCTCGCTTCTGGACCGCGTGGTTGCGAGTGGACCTCAGCGGGGGAGGAGGGCGGTGACCGCCGACAGGATGTCGGCGTCGGCAGCATCCTTGTCGGAGCGGTAGCGCAGCACGCGGGCGAAGCGCAGGGCCACGCCGCCGGGGTAGCGGGTGGAGCGCTGCACGCCGTCGACGGCGATCTCCACCACCTGCTCGGGTCGCACCCAGACCACGCCGGTGTTCGGTCCGGCCCACGGCTCCTCGCGCTCGGCCAGGCTCAGGAACCGCTCGGTCTGCCAGCGCAGGAGGTGGTCGGTGAGGCCCTTGAACGTCTTGCCCACCATCACGAACCCGGAGCCGTCGTCGGCGCGGGCGCCCAGGTGCAGGTTGGACAGCCAGCCGGTCCGCCGGCCGTAGCCCCACTCCGCGGCCAGCACCACCAGGTCCAGCGTGTGCACCGGCTTGACCTTTCGCCACGACTTCCCCCGGCGGCCGGCGAGGTAGGGCGAACCCAGGTCCTTGACCACCACGCCCTCGTGGCCGGCACCGAGGGCGGCGGCGAGCACACCTTCGGCCTCGGCCGGGTCGTCGGTGCGGGATCCCGGGATGCGGTGACCGCCTGCGACCCGCTCGAGCTCCTCCAGCCGGTCGGCGAGGGGGAGGTCGATCAGGTCCTGCCCGTCGAGGTGGAGCAGGTCGAAGAAGTGGGGGAGCACCGCCTCGGACCGCTCGCCGTCGGCGCCCACGCGGCCCGCGGTGTCCTGGAACATCACGGGCCGGCCGGCGTCGTCGACCACCAGGGCCTCGCCGTCGAGCACGAGCGAGTCGGCCGGCAGGCTCCGCGCCACCGCCACCACCTCGGGCAGGCGGGCGGTGATGTCGTTGAGGTTGCGGGTGTACACGGCCACGTCGCGACCGCGTCGGTGGACCTGGATGCGGATGCCGTCGAGCTTCCACTCCACCGAGCTGAGCCCGATCGCCTCAACGGCGTCGGCCACGCTGGTGGCGGTGGCGGCGAGCATGGGCTGCACCGGCCGTCCCACCTCGAGGCCGGTGGCCTCCAGCCCGGAGCGCCCCTCGGTGAGCGCCACCGCAGCGCTGCGGCCGAGGTCGCCGCCGAGCATCACCGCTCGACGCACCACGGTGGCCGGCACCGCGGCGGCCTTGGCCACGGCGTCGGCCATCACCCCGGCCAGGGCGCCGTGGCGGACCTCGCCGCCGAACAGCCGGCCCAGGAACGCGGCCTCAGGCGCGGTGGCCCGCCCGAGCAGGTCGGCCAGCAGGGTGGTGCGGGCCGTGCCCGAGCCCGGCCCGGCCAGCCCGGCCAGGGTGGTGAGGGCGTGGTCCACCTCGGCCACGGTGAGCGAGGCGTGCGGCGATGGCTCGGCGGCGGCCGCGGCCACCGAGCGCCAGCCGACCCCGATCCGACCCTGACGGGGTTCGCCGGTCAGGAACCCCACGATGGCGGGCACGTCGTGCGGATCGGCTCGGCGCAGCAGGTCGGCCAGCGCCTCGGCCTTGGCCAGGCGCGACGACGTGGCGCCCACCGCGGCGGAGGTGGCGACGACATCGGCGAACAGCACCCGTGCTGTCTACCCGGCGATGGTGGCAAACCCGTCCGGTTCTGGCACCCTGGATCGCCGTGTTGCAGGTCAGCGGGCTCCGGGTCGACGTGGGTGGTGTCACCCTCATCGACGGCGTGTCGTTCACGGTGCGCGCCGGTGAGAAGGTGGGCCTGGTCGGCCGCAACGGCGCCGG